>JAYTDE010000942.1:0-9687 GCA_043736195.1 Burkholderiales bacterium
GTGTTGCCGGCGGAAATGGCTGCCTGCGCCATACCCTGCTTCACCAGATTCACCGCGACATGCATTGATGAATCGCGCTTGCGACGCAGCGCCTGGGCAGGCGGGTCATCCATGCTTACAACTTCAGCCGCGGGGTGTATCTGCAGGCGTGAATCCGGATTTTCCGCATTCCGGCCCAGGCGCTTCAAGGCCTGCGAAATCGGTTCCGGTTGACCGACCAGTATGACCCTGGCCAAAGGGTGGCGCACCAGAAATTCGAGCGCGGCCGCAACTGTGACCGCGACGCCATGGTCGCCGCCCATGGCGTCAATAGCGACAACTACCGCCATCCCGGCAACCCGGCCGCGAGGCCATGCAGGATCGTGTTTCCGGCCTCGCGAGGGGGAGGAGTTGCAGCGCGCGTTCGCACATTCATTCCGTGATCCGCTTTTACCCGATGCACTGCCGGTGAGAAAACTCGGCAGCCAAGGTGGTCAATTCCACCGTACCGCCGCTCGCCTTGCCATTCCAGCGACTTGCTAGCTCTTTGTCTTGACCACTTTGCGGCCACGATAGTAACCGTTCGGGCTGATGTGATGGCGCATATGCACTTCACCGGTAGTCGGTTCGACCGCCAACGAAGGTGCGGTCAAAAAGTCATGGGCGCGATGCATGCCGCGCTTGGACGGTGATTTCTTGTTTTGCTGAACTGCCATGATGAACTCCCTGTCACTCAAAAATATTTAACCGCGTGACAACAATCTGCCAGCGCTACTTCAGGACTTCTTTTTCAAGCCCGCCAACAATGCGAACGGCATTATCCTTTCACCCACCGCACTATCGGCAGGCGCCGCGCATGTTTCATGCATGGGCGCAAACGGCAAGGCCAACAACAACTCGTCTTCAAGCAGATGCAGCAGGTCGAATCTTTCCGCGTGCAGCACCACATCCCAACGGTCATCATCGTCCACGTCCAGAGCAGCTTCGGTATCGACCAGTTCAAAACGCACGCGTGGCCCCAGTTTGACCAGAACCGGATTCATGCAACGCTGGCACTCCACGCTCACCACACCATCCAGTCGCACGCGCAACCCCGAAAGTCCACGCGGCGAACGCGCCACCTCGATGTGAACCGCGATCGGCGCGAAGTCTTCGACCACCTCGTCATCGAGGCGCCCGAGCAACTCCGGAGCCAGCATTGCATCGATGCCATACCGGCGCTCCACGAATCGTCGCGAATCGATGACCCAGTCTTCTGCCTGAGACATCAATGCAGGATTTTCCACGCCTGCCTTCCGCTTAAAAAACGCAACGCCCTAACGGACGCAAGCCTGCGATTATAGCGTTAATTGCCTTTTTGGTCAAAAGCTTAGCAAGTCCCGCAGCAAAAATCAGGGGGCCGCGTATCCCTTCTCGTGCTTGCCCCAAACGCTTTCGTTTGCCTGTTCCGGCAGGCCGCGCATCCGCCTCGGTTGCAATGGCTGCTCAAATCGCCGGTGCCCAATGGTGGCTGGATCAGGGACGCAAACCGACGATTCGCATGCAAGCAGCGGAATTGAGTACAGTTGCACTTAGGCTCGTCCTGCACAAAACCCTTTCATCGACTCCAAATGCGCCATGCAACCACTGATACTCGCCTCCACCTCACGCTATCGCGCCGAATTGCTGGCCCGCCTTCGGCTGCAGTTCGAAATCCGCGCTCCCGGCGTTGAAGAAGCATCGTTGCCGGGTGAAGCGCCTGCACATATGGCGATGCGTCTTGCTCTGGCGAAGGCGCGGACAGTCGCGCAGGGATCAGGTCGTGGTCTGGTAGTAGGCTCCGACCAGGTAGCGCATTGCGATGGTCTTGTACTTGGCAAACCGGGCAGCCATGGGCCGGCAGTCCGTCAACTTAGGCTCATGCGTGGCAAAACCACCTACTTCGACACTGCCGTGGCCCTGGTAAACGCCTCTAGCGGGCGCGAACAGACCGCGCTTGTCACAACTGCCGTGGTGCTGCGCGACGCAAGCGATGCAGAGATTGAGGCTTATCTCGCCGCCGAGCAACCCTATGACTGTGCCGGCTCGGCCAAATCGGAGGGGCTCGGCATCGCCCTGATGGAGAGTATCGCGGGTGACGATCCAACCGCGCTGATCGGCTTGCCTCTGATCGCGCTTGCACGCATGCTGCGCGCCGAAAACGTGGCACTGTTCGCACCGGCATGAGCGGCGGCATACTGTACCTGATACCGGCGGCGATCGGTGACCTCAAGAGCGGCGACCAGGCTCCATTGGTCAATGCGACCATACCGACGGCAACGCTATCGGTGCTGCGGGGCCTGGCGACCTTCGCGGTGGAAGACGCGAAGTCCGCACGTGCATTCCTGAAGGCCGCTGGCATCCGCATGCCGATGCAGGAAGTATCCATCATTGAAATCGGCCATGCACCCGGACCGCAGGATCTCAAACCCCTGATCGAAACCCTGCGAACCGGGCGCGATATCGGTCTGCTGTCCGAATCGGGCTGTCCTGCGGTTGCGGATCCGGGCGCGCTATTGGTGCGCATGGCGCACGAGGCCTCGATCAGCGTGGTGCCACTGGTCGGCCCTTCATCACTATTGCTGGCGCTGATGGCGTCCGGCCTGGATGGCCAGCGTTTCGCCTTCACAGGCTATCTCCCGGTCAAGGACCCACATCGCGCGAAAGCCATTCGTGACCTCGAGGCACGTTCGCGTACGGCGCATGAAACCCAGATCGCCATCGAGACACCATTTCGCAACCAGGCCCTGTTCGAAGCACTCACCACCACATTGCAACCGGCGACCCGACTGGCGCTGGCGATCGACCTGACTTTGCCTTCGGCGAACAATCGCATGAAAACCGTAGCTGCCTGGCGCCGCGAGCCGGCGCCGCTGCTCGCGAAGCGCCAAGCCGTATTTCTGTTCCTGGCGGCATGAGCGCCCACTACCGGCCGCACAAAGGGAGCGCTCGTCCTCCCTCTGGGAGGATGTCGCGCGGTGACAGGGTAGCCCAATGAGCCCCAAGCGGACTCAATCGGCGCGGTAGACCGCGTAGGCTGCATCGATCCCCGCACCCCGTGGCAGTTTGTGGCCCTCGGCAGCCAACACTGCTTCAAGCGCCGCCAGGGTCAGCAGCACTGTATCGCGTCGCGCGTTGTACCCCATCGCGCCGATACGCCAGATCTTGCCTTGCAAAGGGCCGAATGAAGTGCCAATTTCGATATTGAAATCGTTGAGCAATGCCAAGCGCGCGCGGTCCGCGTTGACTCCTGACGGAATCCACACCCCGGTGACGTTCGGCATCTTGTGCGCGACGTCGCCAAACACCTTGAGGCCCATCGCCTCGATTCCGGCGACCATCGCCCTGGAGGCATCGGCATGCCGCTTGAACACCGCCGCATGTCCCTCCTTCACAAAAATACGCCCACACTCGCGTGCGCCGTACAGCATGGAGGTGGCCTCGGTGTGGTGATTGAGCGCGACATCGCTCCAGTAATCCATCAGCATCGCCAGATCGAAATAATTACTCGAAATCATGCGCCCGATCCCGGGCATATAACCTGCCGGCCGTACCCCCTCCTCGATATGGCGCCGCCGATAAATCACACGGGCAAAAGCATCGCTGAGCGTTACAGGCGAAGCGCCTGACGGTCCGGCCAGACATTTTTGCAAGCCGCCGGTCACACAATCGATTTCCCACGCGTCCACTGGCAACGGTGTGCCGCCGAGAGTGGCTGTCGCATCGACCTGCAGCAAGGCGCCGTAGCGATGGCAGATGCGTCCGATGTGTTCCAGCGGCTGACACATGGTGGTCGAAGTGTCGCCCTGGCACAGCGCCACCAGCTTTGGCGCAAACGCCTTGACCGCGGCTTCGATCGCCTCGGGCGTGAACACCGTACCCCATTCGCATTCGATCACCTTGACCTCGGCGCCAACCCGCCGCGCGATCTCGGTTTTCAGTTGGCCAAAGCGCCCGAACGAACATATCAGCACCCGGTCACCAGGTTCGATGAACGACACCATCGCCGTCTCGATCGCGCTGCGTGCCGTGCCGTCAACGATGAAGGTCCAGTCGTTGCGAGTTTCAAACACTTGGCGGTAAAGTGCCATGGTCTCGCGCATCATCTGCCGAAACTGCGGATCGAATTGCCCCAGCAACTGGGCCGACATGGCACGCAGCACACGCGGATCCGCGTTGATCGGACCAGGCCCCATCAGGAGCCTTGGCAATGGATTCAGATCCTCGAGCGCACTGGCAGGATCGGAAAGTGGCGAAATGGGTGGTAGTTGCACAGTCATTGTCGATTTTTGTATACACAAATGATGACCTGAGTATACAAGACGGCAAGCGGGGTCGCAGTGCAACTGCCTGATTAGAATGCCCGGATGCGATTAGTTTTAGCCGCGTTCGCCCTGGGTTGTGCAATCGTACAAATGCAGGCCAGCCTGCCTGCGATACCTGCGCTCGCCGCAATTGCCTGCGCCAGCCTGGCCGCCGCTGTGTGGGCCACGCGTTTAATGGGCGCGGTGCCAGCGCCGATGACATGGCCGGTCGGTGGCGCCAGGTTTTGTTGCGGTCTGCTCGCTGGCATCTGTTGGGCCGCCTCATACGCCCATGTGCGCCTCGCGGACCATCTCCCGGTCGAACTCGAAGGCCGCGATGTCGAGGTGATCGGCATAGTTTCCTCCCTGCCCCAGCACTTCGAGCGGGGCGTGCGCTTCGAGTTCAGCCCGGAACAGGTGCTGACGGCCGGAGCACATTTGCCGTCCCGTATTCAACTTGCCTGGTACGGCGGCTTCACAGCGGATTCCGGCCTGCCAAACCCGGTTGTGCATGCCGGCGAGCGCTGGCAATTCAACCTGCGCTTGCGCAAGCCGCACGGCAGTGCCAACCCGCACGGTTTTGACTACGAAGCGTGGTTGCTGGAGCGTGGTATTCGGGCCACCGGGTATGTGCGACCGCCCCGCAGCGAGGCGCCGCAACGGCGATTGGCGGCATTCGTTTGGACGCCCGGCACGGCGGTTCACCGGGCGCGCGAAGCCGCCCGCACGCGCTTGCAGAAAGCCCTTGCCGACACGGCCCACGGTGGTGTCATTGTGGCCCTGGCGGTTGGCGACCAGCGCGCAATCGACAACGACGACTGGCACCTTTTCACCCGCACCGGAGTGGGTCATCTGATGAGCATTTCCGGGCTGCATGTCACGATGATCGCAAGCTTGGGGGCATTTTTCACTTTTGCCGCCTGGCGTCGCTCGGAGCGCATGATGCTGGCGCTGGCTGCACCGCGTGCGGCAGCGGCGGCCGGCCTGCTTGCCGCATTCACGTATTGCCTGATTGCCGGTTTCGCGGTGCCCGCGCAGCGTACCCTGTTCATGTTGGCGGTGGCCGCCTGGGCGGTTTGGCGCGGCTGGTTCGGCTCCGGCACACGGGTGCTGGTTATCGCCCTGGGCGCGGTGTGTCTGCTCGACCCTTGGGCACCGTTGTCACCCGGCTTCTGGCTGTCGTTCGGGGCGGTCGCGGTATTGCTGCTGGCAGGGGCTTCGCTGGGCGCCCGGGCGCATTGGTTCAGGATCGCCCTCGTTGCGCAACTGGCAGTCACCCTCGGTCTGATTCCACTCACGCTCGCCTTGTTTCAGCAGGTCTCACTGGCCGGACCATTGGCCAACGCGCTGGCGATTCCGGTGGTTAGTTTCGTGGTAACCCCGCTCGCACTGCTGGCCTGCCTGCTGCCGTTTGACGTGATCGCGCTTCTCGCACACTGGGTGCTGGCGCAATTGATGGATTACCTCGGTTGGCTCGCTGCGTTTGACTGGGCCGTATGGCAACGCGCAGCGCCGCCTCTGTGGACGGTGCTGCTGGCGCTCACCGGCATCGTCTGGTGCCTGGTCCCATGGCCCCTGCACTGGCGCGCGTTGGGCGCGGTATGGATGTTGCCGCTATTGGCACACCCGGCGCCAACGCCTGGCACGGGCGACCTTTGGGTCACAGTCCTCGATGTCGGGCAGGGTCTGGCGGTAATCGCGCGCACCGCGAATCACACTCTGGTGTTCGATACCGGCCCGCAATATTCGCCGGAGGCCGATGGCGGCAACCGCGTCATCGTGCCTTACCTGCGTGGCGAGGGCGTGACGCGGATAGACACATTGGTGGTCAGTCACGACGACAACGATCACACCGGCGGCGCACTATCAACCTTGAAGGCCATCCCAACCGGCCTGCTGACTTCACCCCTGCCCGCGACACATCCGGTGGTTGCCGCGGCAAACGAACGTCGGCGCTGCGTGGCCGGTGATCGCTGGACATGGGATGCGGTCAGCTTCGAATTCCTGCATCCGCAGCGTAGCGACTACGCCCGCCTTGCAGGTCTCAAGGACAACGCAAGCAGCTGCGTGCTGGCGCTACGCGCCCACGGCCGGCAGGTACTGCTGCCCGCCGACATTGAACGCGATATCGAAGCACGCCTGGTCGCGGCCAACGCCGACCTCGCGGCGGAGATTTTGGTAGTACCACACCACGGTAGCAAGACATCCTCAAGCGCGGATTTCCTGGACATAGTCAAGCCGTTGACCGCCATCGTTACTGCCGGCTACCGCAACCGCTTTCGCCATCCCGCATCAGAGGTACTGGAACGCTATCGTGAGCGCGACATCCGCTTGCTGCGCACTGACGAGGCCGGTGCCGTGATTCTGCGCATGAACGCCGACGGCACCACCATCACCACCCAGCGTGAGCTCCGCCGACGCTACTGGCACGGGCGCTGATGTGGTCCCGATAGCGTAGCGCACAAGCCGCGCACGATAGTCAGGAGCGCCTGCCGCTCAGGCCGCAAGTGCAACCTCCATTGGCTGTGCCGAAAGTGCATCGATCGCCCGGTCGATCATCGGTACGGAGCTGCCTGCAACGACCGCTACACCGCGGCGCAACAGGCCGGCCAGCGCGCCCACGCTCATCTGGCGCATGCGGCTGCCATTGGTGAACAGGTAGAACGTGCGTTTCGGACTGATCCAGGTAAGCTTGTAGCGGTCAGCGCCCTGTTCGTCGGAAAATTCCAGCGTTTTACCTCGCGTCAGTTCAAGCACCTGGCATTCATAGTCGTCAATGCCACTGACCAGCGGTACCGGTTTGAGTGTCGGCAGGTCGCCACTTTGGCTTGGTACAGGCAACGAGGGCACCTCGACCATCGCTGCCTTTGCCGCCGCGATCGCCTCGGTATGCGCGCGCATCAGGCGATTGAAAAATGCCTGGCGTTCGGCCTCCGCCACCCCCAATGACATAACCCCGCGCATCAGGCCACGTACCAACTTGGGCAGCATGCCCGCCAGTGCCGGAATGTCGGCGCGCCCCTTGGGTTGCACACTCCATATCAGGTCGGCAGCAAGGTTCAGGCGGGACGCCACTGAATCCTCGGCCGTCAACTTCTTGAGATGCGCTTCCACCACTGCGCGCAGCCATAGAGTGACAATGAACTCGCGCATGAACTCGGGCGTGTCAGGCGTGATGCGCGCAGCCAGATCCGCCCGCACGGCGGCATCGGTGGCGGCCAGTGCCTCCTGGGATGCCAGGCCATCGGCATGCAAATCCGCCGCTTTCTCGGCTACGTCATGCTCGCGCCCTACCAGCAGCTCAAGTTCCTCGAACGCGGTTTGGAAAACCGACACATCGTCCTTGAACTGCACGGCCAGGTCGTCGACGATGTGCTTGATGCCGCGCATGAATGCGCCGTCTTCGACGCGGTCAATCGCCGGATCGGACCCGGCCTCGGCCATGCGATCGAGCAGGCGCCGCATCGGATGCTCGCGGCGCGCGAAAAAGCTGCGATCAAGGATCGCTGCCTTGACCGCAACAATTTGCAGCCGCGCAATGAGACCCTTGATATGGTCGTCGATCTTGGTGTCGTTATGCAGATAGTCGAAGACTACCGTCACCAGTTCGATCGTCAATTGATCGAGCGGCGTTCCCTGAGCGATCAACCCGCGGTCGAGCTCACGCAAAAAAGTGGGGGCGAGAAAGCCGGCGCTGGTGCCAAGATTGGCGTCGGTTTGCAAGCGTGCGAGGGTCTCGAGTAGAGACTCGCTGGCGGCAATAGGGATATCCCCGGTGGCGAATCGCGCCGGATCCGCCAGCATGCGCAGGCTTTCCACCCGTGCCGACGCCTGCCCCTGGGCCAGGCCCGCCAGCAGACTGGCGATTGCCATCGGTTCGTTACCCATTGAGCTACCCAGCCAACCGTTGCGATCGCCGTGCAGCGCGCCGTCAAACTGTGAAAGTCGTCCGCTTTGCGACAAGGCGTTCATGCGCTGGGTCGCGCTCAAGCCCATCATGCGCTGCGAGGTGCCCATCGGGTCGGCAGTGGTCTTCACGCTATGGCGAATCCGCGGCAGGATATGGTGCGCCACCAGGCTCTGGTTGACCGCGTGGTAAATCTGCGTGATCGATCTCGACAGGTAAGGCTGAAACGCGGCCAGCAGGGCTTGTTTGACCGCGTCTTCGGCCGGGATGTGGTTGCAGGCCAGTTTCAGTGCTTCAAAAATCGCTTCGGGACTGAGCGGGTTGTCGGCGTCTTCCAGCGACTCGCGATTGAGCAACAGGCCGAAGCGCGCACGAATGCCAAGTATCTCGTTGTTGTCAACGGAACTCATCACCGTTTTGGCCAAGCGGTCGATGGCGATGCCGGTTTCGATGATCGAGTCCGACACCAATGAAAGCTCGATCCCGCCGAAGTCGCTCGGGCCTGGGCCGGCAGTCGCTCTGGTCTTCGCCTCCGTACTACCGGCTTCCAGACGCTTGTCGTAGATGGTCTTGAAACTCTCCTCGAACTGGCGCTGGATCTCTGCACGATGCTGGCGTACCCGCGTCATCGCGTCGAGATACACCTGCTGCTCGTCGCGTTTGCAGGTCTTGTCGGCCAACTGAAACAAATCTTCGTCGATCTTGGCCAGGGCGCCGGCAATCACTTCGGCCAGGCGCGAGCGTGCGATATCACGACACTCAGTAAGGAGCGTGTTCGCGGATGATTGATTCGGTGCTTTCGAAGCTTCGTTCATGGGCTGTTCCTGCTGCGGAAAGGAGGTGTGGCATATTTGTATGGCATAAGCATAATGCCATTGTACTATGCCATTGTCATTACTTGTCGTCAAGCAATGCCTTTACCGTCCGTGGCCCTTAAACGGCCGGAATCAAAGAAACTTGAGTCCAAATGTTAAAAAATGTGACGCAAGTCACGCTTCTGTCCGAGCGGCCACCTTGGAGTGAGCGCGCCCGCCGTTCGCAGCCGTCCTGTTCGGCTAATCCGCCGCCAGCTTTCTAAAGCAAGCGCGCGGGGGAGATTGCAGGCCAGCCGCACTGGCCGCGGCGCATTTCCAACTATGGCGCCGCTGAATGCTTCAGGTCGCCTTGCGTTGGCGATCGTTCATCAATTCACGCAAGGTCCGCATGTTGACGGCCACCCCGTGCAGGTTCGGGTTGACCGCCAGCGCCTTCCCGAAATACTCCAAAGCCTTTTCGTAGTCCGCAAGATCGGTATAAATCTGCCCGTAGCCCGCGAGCGCGCCGAAGTGGTTTGGATTGCGCTTGATCACCTCGTCACAGTCGGCCAGCGATTCGCGCAGTCGACCCGTGAAATACAGCACTGTGGCACGCTTGTTCCAGGCCTCGGCAAATTCGGGCTTTAAGCGGATGATTTCGCCGAAGGTGGCGATGGCATCGTCA
>JAYTDE010000943.1:0-6034 GCA_043736195.1 Burkholderiales bacterium
CCGGGCATCGTGGTTGGTGTGCTGCTGGCGCGCGGCGTTGGCGCCGGTGCCGCGCTCACCCCGATGCTCAAAGAGGTGCTGACCGGCAAGAGCGTTTTGCTGCTGATTGGTGGCCTGGCGATCGGGGCGCTGCTGGGGCCGGGCGGGCTCAAATCGACCGCCCCCTTGTTTGTCGACCTGTTCAAAGGCGCGCTGTGCCTGTTCATGCTTGAACTGGGCCTGGTCACTGGCCGCCAGTTCGCCCAGTTGAAGAAGAGCGGTGTGCGGCTGGTGCTGTTCGCGCTCATCACGCCATTGCTGTTCGGCGCGGCCGGTGCGGCTCTGGGCGGGCTGATCGGCCTGTCGGTCGGTGGCGCCGCATTGCTGGGTACGCTGGCGGCCAGTGCTTCCTACATCGCCGCGCCGGCCGCGATGCGGGTGGCGGTGCCGGAGGCCAGCCCCGGGCTGTCCCTGCCGGTAGTGCTGGGGGTGACCTTTCCGTTCAACGTGTTCGTGGGTCTCGGCGTATATCACGCCTATGCGGTTTTTCTGGCGAGGTGAAGCATGGAGCAATCCTGGCATGCGCGCAAACTCCTGACCATCATCGCCGAGGCGGCCCTGGAGCGCGCGCTGATCGCCGAGGTGCGCGAGGCCGGCGGCGGTGGCTACACCATCTCGGAAGTGCGCGGTGGCGGCGGCAGTGGCGAGCGCGCCGGCGACTGGGAAGGCGATCGCTCGATCGAGTTTCGCGTGATCTGCGACGAGGCCTTAGCCGGACGTATCGCCGACCGTGTGATGGCGCGTTACGCCAACCACTATTCGCTGGTACTGTACCTGACAGACTTGGGCGTCAGGCGGGTTGAGCGCTTTCCTTGACCTGAGCGGCGGCGCGTACACGCGCAGCCGGCAGAATGGCGCGAAAGCTGCTGCCGCGGCCGAGGTCACTGTCAATCTCCAGGCGTCCGCCGTGGCGCGCCAACGCATGCTTGACGATCGCCAGCCCAAGGCCGGTGCCGCCAGTTTCGCGCGAACGCGATTTGTCGACCCGGTAGAAGCGTTCGGTGATGCGCGGCAGGTGCTCGGGCGCGATGCCCGGGCCGTTGTCGCTGACGCAAAAGCAGGCCCCGCCATCCGCATGAGGTTTGAAACTGATGCTCACCGTGCCACCGTCTTGAGTGTGGCGTACCGCGTTTGACACCAGGTTGGCGAATGCGCTGCGCAGTTCATCCAGCGATCCCACGAGGTTGAGCGGCGTGACTTCCACCTTGATCTCGTGTTTTCCGGCCGACAAGGCGCGCGCTTCGGCAACTATCGCGTCCAGCACGGGGGCGGCAGGGAAGGCGCTCTCGCGATCCGGTGCCATATGGGTTTCCAGGCGCGATAGCGTCAACAGGTCTTCGATCAGGCGCTGCATGCGCTGGGTCTGATCGAGCATGATGCCCTCGATGCGCCTGATTTGTGCCGGCGCGATATCGGGTTGTTCGATCATCTGTTCGAGAAAGCCACCCACTACCGTAAGCGGGGTGCGCAGTTCATGCGAGACATTGGCGATAAAGTCGCTGCGTATGGTCTCCAGGCGCGTGAATGGCGTGATGTCGCGCGATACCACCATGCGCCGGGTTTCCTGGAACGGCAGCAACTGCACCGACAGCGTGGTTTGCGCCACCGCATCGGTGAGGGTCAGAGGCTCGCGGAAGTCGGCGCGCATCAGGTACTCGGTGAACGCCGGCTGGCGCACCAGATTGAGAATCAGGAAGCCGCGGTCGCGCGCCAGGTTGAGCCCGAGGTGCTTCTCGGCCGACGGATTGCACCACTCGATCAGGCCGCCGCGGTCGAGGATGACGATGCCGTCCGGTAACGCGCTGGTCGCTTCGATGAAACGATTCAGGGTTTCGGTGACCTGGTCGCGTTCCTTGTCGCCGCGCCGACGGCTGCGCCGCAGCGCGGCAAATACGGCCGTCCAGGCACCGTAGCCGGCTGGCAACTCGGTCAGCAGTTCGTGGTCGTCCGACTGCTGCAGCCAGAAGGTGATGCGGCTCAGGTAATAGAGGTGCAGGCCGACCAGCACACCCAGACCGGCCAGGGCTACCCACAGGGCGGGCAGCAAACCAAAGGCAAGGTCGGTTGCGACCGCGACAAAAGCGATCAGGCCGAAGCGGCCCCAGACCGGAAACCAGAAGCGCTCCAAAATGGCTCAGGCGAGAGTGAACAGCCTCAATTATCCGCTGTTGTACGGGAAAGCCGGTAGCCGGCGCCGCGCACGGTCTGCACCAGGCCTTCCGCAGCCTGGTTCGACAGCGCCTTGCGCAGGCGCAGGATGTGCACGTCAACGGTGCGTTCCTCGATGAAAGTATGGTCGCCCCAGACCTGATCGAGCAGCTGTGCGCGCGAGAACACGCGTTCCGGATGTGCGGTCATGAAGCGCAGCAGCTTGAACTCGGTCGCCCCCATCTCCAGCGGCTTGCCGTTGACCCGCGCTTCATGGCGTGCCGGATCGACCGTCAGCGGGCCGTAGACGATCGGCTCATCTGCATGCTCGGGCGCGCGCCGGCGCAACAGCGCGTTGACCCGCGCCACCAGCTCGCGCGGTGAAAACGGCTTGGTCATGTAGTCGTCCGCGCCGGCATCCAGCCCTGAAATCTTGTCGGCTTCCTCGGCACGCGCGGTCAGCATGATGATCGGCATGCCCTTGGTGCGCGCATCGCTGCGCAGCGCGCGCGCCAGTTGCACCCCGGATTCGCCAGGCAGCATCCAGTCGAGGATCATCAGGTCGGGCAGGGCGTCGCGCACGATCTCCAGCGCCGTGGTGGCGTCCATCGCGCGCTTGATGTTGTAGCCCTTGGGGGCCAGGGTGAATTCGAGCAGGTCGAGAATCGCCGGTTCGTCTTCCACCAAGAGCAGGGTGGTATCGATCGCCATGGTTCTAATCCCGATGCAGCGGGTGGATGGACGCGATCAAAGCACACTCCCGGAAGCCGAGGTCGAATGCCGCACATCGGTGCCTTCGGCCACATAGATCACGTATTCGCTGATGTTCTTGGCATGGTCGCCGACCCTCTCAAGCGCCTTGGCGATCCACACCACGCCCAGGGCGGTCGAGATGGTGCGCGGGTCTTCCATCATGAAAGTGATCAGCTCGCGCAGGATGCTGCGAAATTCGTTGTCGATGAGTTGGTCCTGTTTGACGATGCGCTCGGCGGCAACGCTGTCCATGCGGGCGAAGGCGTCGAGCGAATCCTTGAGCATGCCGATGGCCATGTTCGCGCTGACATGCACGTCGGAGAAGCCGAACATCTTGACCACGCCTTGGTCGTGCATCTGGGCGCCGATGCGGCCGATCTTGGCTGCTTCGTCGCCGATGCGCTCAAGGTCGGTGGTGATCTTGATCACCGCCATGATCAGGCGCAGGTCGCCGGCGGTGGGCTGGCGCCGTGCGATCAGGTGGGTGCAGCGATCGTCAAGCTCGATCTCCAGCATGTTGATCGAATCCTCGACCGCCTTGATCTGCTCGGCCAGCTTGCGATCGGCACCCGTGTACACGGCGATGGCGTTGCGCAACTGCTCTTCCACCATGCCGCCCATTTGCAGGAGCCGGCTGCGCACCAGCTCGAGGTCGGCGTCGAACTGCGACGAGATGTGGACTTTTTCCATGGCTTAGCCGAACTTTCCGGTGATGTAATCCTCGGTGCGCTTGTCGCGCGGCTTGATGAAGATGTCGTCGGTCTTGCCGTATTCGATCATTTCGCCAAGATACATGTATGCGGTGAAATCCGACACCCGCGCCGCCTGTTGCATGCTGTGGGTCACGATCAGGATCGTCACCCTGCCGCGCAGGGTGTCGATCAGTTCCTCGATGCTGGCGGTGGCGATCGGGTCGAGCGACGAGGTGGGTTCGTCGAACAGGATCATCTCCGGGTCGGTGGCCAGGCACCTGGCGATGCACAGGCGCTGCTGCTGGCCGCCGGAAAGATTGTAGGCCGGCTCATGCAGGCGATCCTTGGCCTCGTTCCACAAGGCGGCATCGTGCAAGGCCTGTTCGACCTTTTCCTCCAGCACCGAACGTTTGCTTTCGCCGCGCACGCGCAGGCCGTAGGCCACGTTCTCGAAAATCGATTTGGGAAAGGGGTTGGGCTTCTGGAACACCATGCCGACCCGCATGCGCACCTCGATCGGATCGACATCGGCGGCCAGCAGGTTGGTATTGTCCGGATGGAACACGATCTCGCCTTCATAGCGGTTGCCCGGGTAGAGGTCGTGCATGCGGTTGAAGCAGCGCAGGAAGGTCGATTTGCCGCAACCGGAGGGACCGATCAGTGCGGTGACTCGGCCTTCCTCGATACTCATGTTGACGTTCTTCAAGGCCTGGAAATCACCATAGAAAAAGTTGAAATTGCGAATTTCGGCTTTGATGGCGCCTTTGACGTCGGCCCTGATGGTCGATGCGGGCGCGGTTTGCACGGCGGCGTTGGGCATGTTGCTTACCATTTGAGATTCTTGCGCAGGCGATAGCGCAACCAGATCGCCAGGCCGTTCATGGCCAGCGTCATGAATACCAGCACGAAGCCGGCGGCCGCGGCGTTGACCTGAAACGCTTCTTCAGGCCGTGAGGTCCAGTTGAACATCTGGATCGGTATCACTGTGAACGGCGAGAACAGCCAGTCGAACAGGCCGGCCGGCGGTTCACCGGTGCCCGGTACCGGCGGCAGGAAGGCGATGAAAGTGAGTGCGCCGATGGTGATGATGGGCGCGGTCTCGCCAATCGCGCGCGCCATGCCGATGATCACCCCGGTCAGGATGCCGGCGGTCGAATAGGGCAGGATATGGTCGTGTACCGCCTGCCATTTGGTGGCGCCCAGGGCATAGGCGCCTTCGCGAATCTGCCCGGGAATCGAGCGGATCGCCTCGCGCGTGGCCACGATGATCACCGGCAGGATCAGCAAGGCCAGCGCCAGCCCGGCTGACAAAATGCTCTGGCCCAGGTTGAATTGGTAGACGAACAGGCCCAGCGCCAAGAGGCCGTAGACGATCGAGGGTACGCCGGCCAAGTTGCTGATGTTGATTTCGATGATGTCGGTGAACCAGTTCTTGCGCGCGTATTCCTCAAGATACACACCGGCGGCAATGCCGACCGGGATCGCAGCCATTGCGGTGACCAGCATCACCAGGGCCGAGCCGACCCAGGCCGACAGGATGCCGGCGTTCTCTGCTCGCCTTGAAGGGAAACTGGTGAAAAAGCCCCAGTCGATGCGCGGGATGCCGCGCATGCCCATGTCGACCAACAGGGCCAACAGGGTGAGCAATCCGACCATCAGGCACATGAGGCCCAGGATGGCGAACATGTGGTCGTAGCGCTTGTGCTTTTGCACCAGCGCGCGGATGGCAGTGGTATCCGGTATGGACATGGCTTGGCTTCGGTCCTAGTAGGCTTCGCGATACCGCTTGCGCAGAAAGTAGCCGAGAATGTTGAACGACAGTGTCACCAGAAACAGCGTGAGCCCGGCGGCGAAAATGGTCTGGTAGCCGATCGAACCATGCGGCAGGTCGCCTAAGGCCACCTGCACGATGTAGGCGGTGATGGTAGCGGCCGGTTCCATCGGGTTGAAGGTGAGATTGGGCTGCATGCCGGCGGCCACCGCCAGGATCATGGTTTCGCCGACCGCACGCGAGATGCCCAGGATGTAGGCCGCCGCCACCCCCGAAAAGGCCGAGGGGAACACCACCTTGACAGCCGTCTGGAAGCGGGTCGAGCCCATCGCATAGGCGCCTTCGCGTATCGCCATCGGCACCGCGCGCATCGCGTCTTCCGACAGCGAAGCCACATAGGGCACGATCATGATGCCCATCACCAGGCCGGCCGAGAGCAGGCTGAAGCCGGACATCGAGGGAAAAATCCATTGCAGGATCGGGCTTACAAACAGCAACGCGAAGTATCCATAGACGATCGTCGGCACGCCGGACAGCATCTCCAATATCGGCTTGCACACTTCACGCAAGCGCGGCGTGGCGAATTCGGACAGGTAGATCGCGATGATGGTGCCCAGCGGGATCGCCACCA
>JAYTDE010000944.1:0-2351 GCA_043736195.1 Burkholderiales bacterium
GCCCGCCTGCGGCCGCCGCGAGTCCACGCTTGACTTCGGGCAGCCCGAAACTCGCGTCGCGTGCCGCCACAACCAGATCGCAGGCGAGCACGGACTCGAAGCCGCCGGCTAGGGCGTAGCCCTCGACCGCGGCAATCAGGGGTTTGCGCGGCGGCGTCTGCGCAATGCCCAGAATGCCGCGCCCCTCGACATGCGGCACCTCGCCCTGCAGGAAGGCCTTCATGTCCATGCCCGAGCAGAAAGTGCCTCCCGCGCCGGTCAGGATGCCGATGCGCAAGTCGAGCCGACGATCCATTTCGTCGAATGCCTCGCAGACGCCATAAGAGACCGCGCGGTTCACCGCGTTGCGCACTTGCGGACGGTTGATGGTGACGACCACCATGCCGTCGATGTGCTCCACAAGGACTTCGTTCAGCATAGGTTTCCCCCCTCAGTAGTGTCCGGCTCAATTACTGCTCAAAGGCTCGAAAGCCAAACGTGACTGCGGCGCGAGCACAAGCGACGCAGACAGTGACGGACTTTGCCTCACGCGATACAGTGCTGCAGCAGCAAACGAGCCTGCACCGCCGCTTCCCAGTACGGACGCGACAGTTCGTTCGCCTCGGGGCTGGGCTTCATCGGCATGTTCATGGCCTCATCCTCTGCGCATGATGGCCAGCCCACCGTCGCCCATATCGCCATAACCCGTCACCAGGCCGACTTCGGCACCGGCGACCTGGGCCCGCCCGGCATCGCCGCGCAACTGGCGCACCAGCTCGACGATGTGGTTGAAGCCCCAGACGTGCGCCTGCGACAGCAGACCGCCGTGGGTGTTGGTTGGCAGCGCGCCGCCCAGCCGCAACCGGCCGCCCTGCACAAAGGGTCCACCCTCCCCTTTGGCGCAAAAGCCCATGTCCTCGAGTTGCCGGATGACAGCGTAAGTGAAGCAGTCGTAGATTTGGGCAACGTCGATGTCGGCATGGGTCACACCGGCCATGTGGAACGCTCGTGGCGCCGCCTTGGCGATCCCAAGGCTGGTCATGTCGGGGCGTTGGGTGATTGAGCCCGGCGAGTCGGGGTGGCCTTCGGCGACGCCGGAGATGTAGACGCGGCGATGGCGCAGATCGGCCGCACGCTCTGCGCCACTCACCACGACCGCCGCACCGCCGTCGGTTTCCAGGCTGCAATCGAGCAGACGGAACGGGTCGGCGATCATGCGCGAGTTGCGGTGGTCCTCCAGCGTGATCGGCTTCTTCATCACCGCGTTGTCGTTGAGCAGCGCATGCTCGCGGCAGGCCACCGCGACCTCGCCAAACTGCTCGACCGTTGTGCCATACAGCTCCATGTGGCGGCGCGCCATCGGCGCATACAGTTGCGCCGGCGCAATCGCGCCCATCAGGTATTCGAACTCGGTGACGTAGTGGAACTGCGGCATCTGATGGATGCTCGCCCCGGACTTGTTGGATGCAGCGCTGGTGTTGCGGCCGAAGGTGATCAGTACATGATTGCAGGCACCTGAGGCGACGGCAGCGGCCGCACACTGGAGAGCCATCACCGGGCTGGCCCCGCCGTGCGGGACGACGGCCGAAAAACGCAAGTCCGGGATTCCGAAGTTCTCGATGAAATCGTCGGCCGTGCCGCTGACGATGCCGATCGGGATGATGCCGTCGATCTCCTTCGGGGTCAGCCCCGCGTCGGCGATCGCCTTCAGCGAGGATTCGATCTGCAGCTCGAACGGGGTCGTGGTCGCGCCGCGCACATAGGCGGTCTCGCCGATGCCTGACACACAAGCCTTGTCACGCAGCGACATGCCCGCCTCCCTGGATCGTTGACATTGGAGCGGACGGCCGTGGCGGCGCGGCGGGCAAAAGGATGTGCATGGTCGGTGGCATCCGTTAGTGGGGATCGGTGCTCACAAGAAATCGATGAGGCCGTGTAAGGTAACAGTGTTGTGAAAAATACCCAAATTGGGTTTATTGAAACTGCAAATCGGTCATTTTGATCATTTTCAGAATCAAACAGGCTTCTGGCCCTCGGATAATATAAGCATTCTGGTATCTGAAATGTAGCAGTTGCGTTTTTCATGAGGTATCCGCCCTGCCACCTCACCACCCAAACTCAAGCGAACTGCAACTCAATTCTGCCGGGCCTGCGTCGCACCGGGCCGATCACGATCTGGGGTTCTTTCCGTTTCTATCCACGCCCGGCATTGCTGCCGGGCGAATCGCGAGAAACGACCCCGCTGCGCTGCGTGGGTCTCGTTTCAATCCACGCCCGGCATTGCTGCCGGGCGAATCGCCCGACAACAGATCATTTACAAGGCCCAACGATGTTTCAATCCACGCCCGGCATTGCTGCCGGGCGAATCTTTG
>JAYTDE010000945.1:0-2267 GCA_043736195.1 Burkholderiales bacterium
CCTTCCACGCTCAGCGTGCCCCACAGGTGCTTGGTGGGCCAGGTCGGTACCCGCCCAGGCGACGGCCGCAAGCCGACCACGTTGCAGAAGTTGCCTGGATTGCGCAGCGAGGCGCCAAGGTCACTGCCATCGGCCAAAGGCACCATACCGGTGGCCAACACCACACCGGCGCCGCCGGACGAGCCACCGCAGGTCTTGGTCAGGTCATACGGATTTTTGGTGGCGCCGAACAATGTGTTGAAGGTCTGCGAGCCGGCACCGAATTCGGGGGTGTTGGTCTTGCCCACGCAAATCGCGCCGGCGTCCCAGGAACGATCCACCACCAGCATGCTGCGCTCGGGCACCTGATCCTTGAAGATCGGCGAACCCATGGTGGTGCGCATGCCTTTGGTCAAGAACAAGTCCTTGTGGGCGATCGGCAGGCCGTGCAGCGGGCCCAAAGCGTCGCCGCGGGCCTGCTTCGCATCCGCGGCGCGCGCCTTGGCCAACGCGCCCTCGGCGTCCAGCGTGACGATCGCATTGACCGCCGGATTGACCCGCTCGATCTGCTTCAGGTGCGCCTGCATCACCTCGGTGGCGGAAACCTTCTTCGCGCGGATCATGGCGGCGAGTTCGGTGGCGGGAAGAAAGTGGAGTTCCTGTGTCATGTTTTTCCAGGTTGTTGTGTCGACGAGCGCGATAGTGGCGAAAAATACTCCCGCGGCGCAGTGCCGATTGTCTTACGAAACATGGCGGCGAAGGCGCTCGGGCTCGCACAACCCGGATCCAGTGCCACCTGCAACACCGGCATGCCGGCGACTGTCATGACGTCTGCCACCGCATGCACCAGTTGGCCGCGCGTATGGGTGTCTTCGGGAATGGTGTGGCCGGCGGCGAAATCCTTGGCCATGGCCGCCACCGGGCGCCGCACGCGCAGGTAATCCGCAACTGACTGCGACCCGGCCTGCATCGCCGGCACGCAGCCGTCGACAACAGGCCTACGTCTTGACAATGAAGCGTGCCAGCGCGGCGAGATCGGGCTCGCACCCCAGGCCCGGCGCGTCGGGCAATTCAACCCACCCATCTACCACCTCAAAGCGACACACTTCCTCGCGCAGGGGATTGGGATTGGCATCGACTTCGAGGTACCCACCCTCACCCATGGCAGCGCGCAAATGCATCGAGGCCGCCAGCCCGATGCCGCCGGCCAGCCAGTGCGGGCAGAAAATCGCGCCACGCGCCTGCGCCAGGCGCGCGACCGCACGGCAACCACCCAGACCGCCCCATTTGCCGACGTCCGGCTGCACATAGCGCAGATAGCCGGCATCGATGGCCTGTGCGAAAGCCGCGTCGCCACGCAGGTTTTCGCCGGCCGCCAGCGCCAGGCCGCACTCACGCGCAAGCGCCCTCCAGTGTGCGGCGTCCTCATCGGCGGCGATCGGCTCCTCGACCCATAGCGGTCGCAGATCGGCCAGCGCGGCGATGCGCGCTGCCGCTTCCGCGGGCGCCCACGCCTGGTTGGCATCGATCATGATCGCGGCGTCGGCCCCCAGCGCGGCGCGCAGGTCGGCCAGGTTGCGCCGGTCGACATCCGCCGCGAAGCCCACCTTGAGCTTGAACGCCGCATATCCCCGGGCTTGCTGCGCCAGCGCCAGTCGCACCACGTCCTGCGGGCCGATGCCGCTGGCGTAGACCCGCACCCGCCCCACACCCGCACCGCTGTCGTCGAGCAGGCGCCAGAGCGGCAGGCCGGCACGCCGCGCCGCCATATCCCACATGGCCTGCTCCAATCCCCCGGTTACCTGCGCGAAGGGCCCCGGCTCGCCGCACTGGATCGCCATGCGGCGGGTGCGTTGGTCTAGAAACGCGCGCAAACCGGCGGCGTCGCTGAATTCGGCCTGTTCGATCAGCGGTGCGAAAATACTGGCAATCAGGCGTGCCCGGTGCTCGGCGCCCACCTGCGGGAAATTGCAGAACACCTCGCCCCAGCCCCAGGCGCCATCGGCGGCGGAAAGGCGCACAAACAGCGCCGGCCGATTGGCCATGCTGCCGAAGGCATTGGCCACCGGCTGCGCCACCGGTGCGCGCAGCACCCAGGCTTCCACTTTTGTGATTTTCACGTCTTGCTCCCGGCAGCGCCGCGTGGCTAAATGGCAGGCTGTGGAGACTATCGCAAAAGCCAAAGGAAACTCAATGCTCTCTTCACCGCGTATTGCGCGCTGCCTCGCTTTCGTTCTGGCCATAGGGCTCGCGCCGCATTTGCTCGCGCAAACCTACCCCGCACGGCC
>JAYTDE010000946.1:0-8051 GCA_043736195.1 Burkholderiales bacterium
ACTTCCACGCCCAAGTCGAGCGCGGTATAGCAGTTGGCGACGGTCTGGGCCTCGACCCCCTGAGAGGCATCGACCACCAGCAGAGCACCCTCGCAGGCCGAAAGCGAGCGACTGACTTCGTACGAGAAATCGACGTGCCCGGGGGTGTCAATCAGGTTGATCTGGTATTTTTGGCCGTCTCGGGCGGTGTACTCAAGGGCCGCGGTCTGCGCCTTGATCGTGATACCGCGTTCCCGCTCGAGATCCATCGAATCGAGAACCTGGGCTTCCATTTCCCGATCTGACAGGCCTCCACACAACTGGATGATGCGGTCTGCCAGAGTTGATTTGCCGTGATCGATATGGGCGATGATCGAAAAATTGCGGATGTGCTGCATGCGCTCGCGGCCGGAACGGCCCGTCGGGTAACACCAAAAAGACAAGGGCGCGACATCAATCGCGCCCTCAAGATTAATCCCTAAGCCCTTATTTTAGCGGATTTTTGCTATTTGCGGTCAGGGCGGATAGTGACGTACTGTGATGTTTCGCCGCGTTTGACCAAGACCGCGATAACACGCTTCAAATCAAGCTTTACGACCAGGTCGTTGAATTGGCGAGCGGAGGTCACATCGGTGTTCTGCATCTTCAAAATCACGTCACCCACGCGCAATCCAGCCCGCGCTGCCGCGCCATCAACCGCGTCGACAAGAACGCCGCCTTCGACTTTGATTTCGCGCTTCTTGGCTTCGGCAAGATCCGAAACCACCAGTCCGATTGCATTGGGTGGTACCTCTTTGTCCTTGCCGGGCGCCGGCGCCGAGCGTCCGGGTCGCTGTGCCACGCGATCCGGTTCCATCTCGCCCAGCGTTAGGGAAAGCTCGCGTGCAGCCCCATTGCGCCAGACCTGCACCGCTACTTTCTGGCCAGGTTTGGTATTGCCGACAATGCGCGGCAAGTCGGTGTGCTTTTCCACCGGTTTGCCGTCAAAGCGCAGAATCACGTCGCCCTCCTTGAGTCCGGCCTTCTCGGCAGCGGTATTGGGCAACACTTTCTCGACCACCGCGCCGGCCGCCGCCTTCAAACCTAGCGACTCTGCCACGTCCTTGGTAACGGCGCCCGGCTGCACGCCGAGGAAACCGCGCGTCACGCGGCCGCTGGCGGCTAGCTGGTCGCCGACCCGCATCGCTTCGTCGATGGGAATCGCAAACGAAATGCCCTGATATCCGCCGGAGCGACTGTATATCATCGAATTGATACCGACGACCTCGCCGCGCATGTTGATCAAAGGCCCGCCCGAATTGCCGGGGTTGATCGCGACATCGGTCTGGATAAACGGCACGTATTCGCCGGTGTCGCGCCCCTTGGCGCTGACGATCCCGGCAGTGACGGTGTTGTCCAGGTCGAACGGGGAACCAATGGCCATCACCCACTCCCCCACCCGCAGTCGGCCGGAATCGCCGATGGTCACGAATGGCAAACCGGCCGCCTCGACCTTCACGATGGCCACGTCGGTGCGTTGATCCACGCCGAGTACTTTGGCCTTGAATTCCCGTTTGTCGGGCAGCCTGACGTAGATTTCGTCCGCGCCGCGCACCACGTGCGCGTTGGTCATGATGCGCCCGTCGGCGGAAAGAATGAATCCCGAACCGACACCGGAAGGCGTTTCGTCGCCGCGTTGTTCAGGCGCCGGCCGCTCCCTCCGCGGGCTGCGCTCGCCGCGGGGCGGGCACATCCAGGGAAACAATTCGCAAAACGGATTGTCCTCGTCGGCACCCGGTCCACTACGCGGTGCCGATCGGCTGCCGGCACCAGGGCCGGTTTGCGTGGTTCGGATGTTGACAACTGCGGGCCCGACCTTGTCCACCAGGTCGGTGAAGTCTGGCAACATGCGCGCTTGCGCGTGAACGTTGGAAACCGACTGCAATGGCGCGATAAGGCAAGCAGCGAGAAACAGGGCTCGCAGGGGGCGTGACATGACTACCTCGGGTTATGATTGAAGGAATTAGGGGAAGCGGGAATTACCTGGGCACCGGCCTGAATTCTATGGCTTGGGCGATGCGTGCTACGCAAGCGGGCGGTGCTTCGCCCAGAACGGTCACCAGTTGGTCGCCGATCCGACGCCTGTAAACGTTGACGGCGCCCTGATTGGTGGAACCTTCATGCGCCTGCACGCCATCGCGCAACGGTTCAAGGAACACCGAAACGGAAGCCAGGCCATCGGAAAACACTACCTGCCCGACCTCCGTCTGGCCAATGCCGCGACGCACCTCAAGTACCTTGCGAAAGCCCGGCAGCGGGTTTTCGATGTGCCAGCCTGCATCAATACCTCGCCAAGTGTTGACCGCTGGCGTCGAAGTGCGCCAATCGCGCCCGCCCTCACGCTTGTTCAAGCGAGCTTGGAATCTCTCGCTGGCGCCGCCGATTTCAACCTGCGAGAAAGCGATCTGTTCGACCACCTCGCCTTTTTCGTTGATCATTTGCGCCTTGAGCAAAAGCGCGCTGCCGATATCTGCCCACAATTTGTGGCTGTAACGCATTTTGTCCTTGGGCTCCAGGATCAGGGTCTGACACTCGATACCTGCCACCCGGTCGGGCTCGCCTTTTCGAATCTCGTACTGTTCGCCAATATGGGAAACTTGATCGGTGAGAAGCGCCGGAAAGCTGCCCTTGAATGTGCGTTTTTCGATCAAAACAGTCTTGGTCCCGGGGAAATAGGATTTAACCTGCTCGTTGGTACGCATGATCACCAGCGCCGCTCCATCCAGCATTTCAATGCGTTCGCGGTGATTGGTGCCGTCAAAAATATGCGTGGTGCGGGAAGTCTGAGGCTGACCTCCGTGCTGCACGTAAACGAACGTGCCGGAATAGTTGAGCCGCTGCGCGGCCTGTTGGATGCGTTGCAACCATTGCGTGGCGTCGGTAGCGACCTGCTGTGCAAGCACGCTCGCCGACGACGCCGTCAGCCACACCAGCCATCCACACCACGCCAGCGCGTATTTCATATGGCCTAACGCCCGCTGTCGAAAGTGACACTTTGGACCACACCGCTGCCACGATGCGCCGCAACACTGCTTGAGTACTGACGATGCGCCTCGACGTACCCGTTCGCCACCCGTGGCGCCGGTTGCGGGAGTGATGTCGTCAGCGCCGCCGCCGACACACTTGCGGGCACAGCGGCAATCTGGTCTTGCGCAGAACGCAGTTGCGGCAGGGCCAGCCATGCCACCGCGGCAACCGCAGCAACCGCTGCAGCCAGTGACGCCGGTCGACGCCAGCGCGAAGAATGAGCATCGGCGTTTGCAGGCGGCGCTCCCAGAAGATACGGCTCGAGCGTCAATCGTGCCCCAAACTTGCTTGCGAAAGTAGCGGAATGGCACCCTCCCAATTCGTCGCTGCGCAAAACGTCACCTATGCAGTGGTAGACGCTCCAGTCGCCTGCCAGCTGCGGACGCGTCCGGCAGGCCGCCAGCACATCGCCGGTCTCTGGCGCGACCAACTCGCCGTCGATCAAGGCCGACAAACGTTCACGCTCTGCCGCCAAATGCTGTGTCATTGCAGTCTCCATTGGTCTCGCGCTTACCAGCGCTGGTCCTTGGTGGTCCCCAGGAGGGGTCGTAAATCGGTGGCAATTGCTTCGCGCGCCCGGAATATCCGCGACCTCACGGTGCCGATCGGGCAATCCATCAATTCAGCGATGTCGTCATAACTCAAGCCTTCAACTTCCCGCAGGGTGATCGCAGTGCGCAGCTCTTGCGGCAACTTGTCCATGGCGGCGTTGACCGTCATGGCCACCTGCCGCGACATCAGTATCGATTCAGGAGTGTTGATATCCCTTAGTTGGCCCGCGTCCTCAAAAGTTTCCGCTTCTTCCGCGTCTTTTTCAGTACTGGTAGGGGCACGCCGCCTTTGCGCCACCAGAAAATTCTTGGCCGTATTCACACCGATGCGGTACAGCCATGTGTAAAACGCCGATTCGCCGCGAAACTGCGGCAAAGCACGATAGGCCTTGATGAACGCCTCCTGGGCGACATCTTCAACCTCGGCGGTGTCGCGCACAATGCGGGATATCAGCCGCACCAGCTTGCGCTGGTACTTTGCCACCAGAAGTTCGAACGCATGCTTGTCGCCACGCTGCGCTCTTTCAACCAGAAGCTGATCAACATCACGTTCGGACAACCGCCCACCTTGTTCAAATTGGATTGCGGCAAGGACGTCCGCCTTGTCGCTTGACATCAAGTGCCGCGGTCAGCTCCGCTGGCCGGCATCGGGGGCAGCGTGCCGCAAACGCACGCGCAAGCGTCTGAATCCGTCCGATCCGGCCTCGGCCGGAGTGACTGCCAGTTCAAATTCGGATGCGGCGTCGCAGCGAAAGTTCACAAAAACCGCCTGCTGCAGGACCACTGTCTTGCGTGCGAACAGCTCCATACGTGTGCCCTGTGCACAGGTCCGGTACCAATCACCGTCCGGCGAATGGATAAGGCCGGGTATGCTTGCGGCGCGAAGCTCGGCGCGCCTTCGCATCATCAACGCAAACCCAATTAGAAGAGCGCCAACGGCGGCGGATCCGGGAGCGACCAGTACAAGCCACAGTTCAACGACAGCGGCCAGGCAGGAGGCGGCCCACCACAAACGCTGCAACTTCGCTGGCGGACCAAGCACCAAATCGCGTGCAAACGCGCCATCGGGCATGGTCGATCAGACTCGCGTAAAGACCAGGGTGCTATTGGTGCCGCCGAAACCGAACGAATTCGACACCGCGGCCCGGATCGGCATATCACGCGCGGTATTGGCGCAGTAATCAAGATCGCAATCGGGATCCTGATTGAAGATATTGATGGTCGGAGGCGAAACCTGGCGCTGCACCGCAAGTGCCGAGAACACCGCCTCGATACCACCTGCGGCACCCAGTAGATGGCCGGTCATTGATTTGGTTGAATTGACGACCAGCTTGCGTGCGTGGTCGCCGAAGGCTGCCTTGACCGCTTCAGTCTCATTCTTGTCGCCCAGCGGTGTGGATGTGCCGTGCGCATTGATGTAATCGATCTGGTCCGGATTCATGCCCGCATTGCGCAGCGCGTTCTGCATCGAACGGCGCGGTCCGCTCTGGTTCGGTGCGGTGATATGAAATGCATCACCGGAAAGTCCATAGCCTGCCAGTTCGCAGTAGACGCGTGCGCCACGCGCACGGGCATGCTCGTACTCTTCAAGCACTACCGCGCCAGCACCTTCGCCAAGCACAAACCCGTCACGATCACGGTCCCAGGGCCGACTTGCGGTAGTCGGATCGTCGTTGCGGGCGGACAGCGCGCGTGCCGAAGCAAAACCGCCGATGGCCAATTGCGTGATGGTCGATTCGGCTCCGCCGGCCAGCATGACATCGGCATCACCATACTCGATCAGTCGCGCCGACTCGCCGATGCAGTGATTGCCGGTCGCACAAGCGCTGACGCAAGCCAGATTCGGGCCTTTGAGCCCAAACATGATCGACAGATGTCCGGAGATCAGGTTGATGATCGACGCCGGGATGAAGAAAGGCGAGATCCGTCGCGCACCGCGCTGAAGCATGACCGAATGCATCTCCTCGATCATTGGCAGGCCACCGATGCCCGAGCCGATGTTCACGCCCATCTGCTCGCTGTTGGCATCGTTGACCACGATGCCGCAGTCACGAAACGCCTGCATCCCCGCGGCGATTCCGTAGTGGATGAAGAAGTCCATGTGGCGGGCTTCCTTGGCAGGCATGTAATCCTCAACCGAAAAGCCCTTGACTTCACCGGCAATGTGGCAGGAAATCGGCAACTTCTCGTCTTCCGGGTCGAATCGCGCGATACGCGCGATACCCGACTTGCCCGCCAGCAAGTTGGCCCACGCCTCGTCCACGCCATTTCCTATCGGGCTGACAATGCCCAGACCAGTCACGACAACCCTGCGTTTGGCCGTTACGAATCCCACTGCGTTGCTCCCCGGACGACGGGCGCCCTCAGGCTTTCTTGTGGGAGCTGATGTAATCGATCGCCTGCTGCACAGTCGTGATTTTTTCGGCTTCTTCGTCTGGAATTTCGGTCTCGAATTCATCCTCCAAGGCCATCACCAGTTCGACAGTGTCGAGCGAATCGGCACCCAGGTCGTCAACGAAAGACGACTCGATCTTGATCTCTGCCTCGTTGACGCCCAACTGCTCGGCGACAATCTTCTTAACGCGTTGTTCGATGTTGTCCATGCTGAAAAACTCCTTCCCGTACGTAGAAATGAAAGCGCGCGAATTCTAGCAGCTTTGCCTCTGCAGCCTGACCGAATTCTCGCGCACGCAGTGTGCCAGATGCTCACATGTACATGCCGCCATTGACATGAATGGTGCTGCCGGTGATGTATCCGGCGTCGGCTCCAGCGAGAAACGCCACCGCCGCCGCCACCTCCTCGACCGCGCCCAGACGCCCCAGCGGCACCTGTGCCAGCAACACCGCGGTCTGTGCCTGGCTCAGACCGCGCGTCATGTCGGTATCGATGAAGCCGGGCGCGACGCAGTTGACGGTAATGTTGCGGCTGCCGATCTCGCGCGCCAGCGCCCGGCTCATGCCGGCGACCCCCGCCTTGGCGGCGGCATAGTTGATCTGACCGGCGTTGCCCGCATGTCCTACGACGGACGTCACATTGATGATGCGGCCAGCCCTGGCCTTCATCATGTCGCGCAGAACTGCGCGGCTCAAGCGAAACACGGCGTCGAGATTGGTCTGTATGACACCCGACCAGTCATCGTCCTTCATGCGCAGCGCCAACTGGTCGCGCGTGATGCCGGCGTTGTTGACCAGAATCGAAACGGTGCCGAATGCCTGCTTGATCTCTTCGATTAGCGGCACGATCCGATCCGCGTGGTTAACGTCGAGTTCCCGGCCTCCGCCCCGCACCCCCGCATCACGCAACATTGCATCGATCGCCGCGGCACCGGCTGCGGAAGTCGCCGTACCAATCACCACTGCTCCCGCGGCACCGAGGCGCGCAGCGATAGCCTGACCAATCCCACGCGAGGCGCCGGTCACCAACGCCACGTTTCCATCCAGTTTCATGCCAGAGCCTCCAAACTTGCGGCGAGTGATTCGACGTCGTTGATGGCCAGGGCAACCAACTCCGGGGCGATACGTTTGGCCAGCCCTTGCAGCACCTTGCCCGGTCCGATCTCGACTACATGAGTAACGCCGGCAGCCTGCATGGCCTGGATGGTTTCCACCCAGCGTACAGGGTTGGCCGCCTGCCGCGCGAGCGCTCCGCGAATCGCGGTCGGATCGGCATGCATGGCTACATCGACGTTATGTATCACCGGAATGGTCGGTGCCACGATCGTGATTGCGACCAGGCGCTCATGCAGACGCTCCGCCGCCTGTTTGAGAAGTGACGAGTGAAACGGTGCCGATACGGGCAACGGCAGCGCACGCTTGGCACCGCGCACCTTGGCAGCGACACACGCGCGTTCGACCGCAGACTTCTGCCCGGCAATCACGATCTGCGTCTGGTCGTTGAAGTTGACCGCCTCGACGACTTCACCTTGCGCCGCTTCCGCGCAGGCCGCACGCACCGCATCTGCATCCAGGCCCATGATCACGGCCATGCCGCCGGTACCGATCGGCACCGCGTCCTGCATGGCCTGCGCGCGAAAACGTACCAGAGGCACGGCGTCGACAAAACGCAGCGCACCGGCGGCCACCAGGGCGGTGTACTCACCCAGGGAGTGCCCGGCCATGATTGCCGCGGGCGGGCCGCCTGCTGCCTGCCAGGCACGATACATCGCGTACGCCGAAACCAGCATCACCGGCTGCGTATTTACCGTCGCATTGAGCGTCTCGGGCGCACCGGTTTCAACCAACTTCCACAGATCCTGGCCCAACACCACGGAGGCTTCGGCGAAGGTGTCACGCACAATCGCAGAGTCGGCGAACCCCTGCATCATGCCCTGCTTCTGCGAACCCTGGCCCGGAAATACGATCGCGATTTTCATGCCATCTCCAACAGAATTGCACCCCAGGTGAATCCCCCTCCCACACCCGCGAGCAGCACGCGCTGCCCGCTGCGGATACGGC
>JAYTDE010000947.1:0-7589 GCA_043736195.1 Burkholderiales bacterium
CGGCCATACGGATTGGTCGCCGACAGCGGATGATCCTCGGTCAGCGGCAGGCACTGCGGATCACCGTATACCGTCGCCGAAGAACTGAACACCAGCGTCTTCACCGCGCGTTCGCGCATCGCTTCAAGCAGGCGCAGCGTGCCCACTACATTGTTGTCGTAGTACTCCAGGGGTTTGGCGACCGATTCACCCACCGCTTTCAAGCCGGCGAAATGAATCACCGCCGCCGCGCCGCTGGCTTCGAGCGCCCCATCCAGCGCGGCTCGATCACGGATATCGCCGCGCACCAGGCCGACCTGCTTGCCGGTGATGCGCTCGACCCGGCGCAGCGCTTCCGGGCTGCTGTTGCTGAAATTGTCGAACACAGTCACATCGACGCCTGCATTGAGCAATTCGACGCAAGTGTGGGAGCCGATATAGCCGGCACCTCCGGTCACCAGAATACTGGTCATCTGTAGCCTTGCTTCGAGATAGTTGATACGCCGCACCAGGCACCGCCAACGACGGTTAACGGCAGCCTTACCGGGAAATGCAGTGCTGACAGGAGCACGCCATGCGCGCCTGGTCGCGGCGACATCGGTACAGCGGCACAGCGGCGCGCTCGGCTCATTCGAACACTTCCGCGGCGGCAAACGCCGTACCGACCGCATCCTTCTTCGACAGCAGCGCTTGCCCCTCAAGCACCGGCCAGTCGATGGCCAGCAGCGGATCGTTCCACATGATGCAGCGCTCATGCTCCGGCGCCCAGTAGTCAGTGGTCTTGTAAAGAAACTCGGCCGACTCCGACAGCACCACAAAACCATGCGCGAAACCTGGCGGTATCCACAACTGCTTCCTGTTCTCACCCGACAGCACCTGCCCGACCCAGCGCCCGAAGCTTCTCGACTGGCGCCGTATGTCGACCGCCACGTCGAACACGCAGCCGGCGGTGACCCGCACCAGCTTGCCCTGCGGCTGACGAATCTGGTAGTGCAGTCCGCGCAAAACGTGGCGTGCCGATTTTGAATGGTTGTCCTGCACGAAATCCCCGGACAGGCGTGAAGCCTGGCGAAACGCACGCAGATTGAAGCTTTCGAAGAAAAACCCGCGCTCGTCGCCGAATACCCGGGGCTCGATCAACAGCACCTCGGGAATGGCTGTTGGCGTGATCAGCATCACATGCCCCGGCCGTCGCGCAGCAGACCCAGCAGATACTGGCCATAGCCGGATTTCGCCAGTGGCCCGGCGAGTCGTTCCAGCGCAGCATCATCCACCCAGCCGTTGCGCCAGGCGATCTCCTCCGGTGAAGCGACTTTCAGGCCCTGGCGCCGCTCGATGGTCTGGATGAACTGGCTGGCATCGAGCATCGATTCGTGGGTGCCGGTATCGAGCCAGGCGAATCCGCGGCTCATGGTTTCGACATCCAGGCTGCCGCGCTCGAGGTACAAGCGGTTCAGATCGGTGATCTCAAGTTCGCCGCGTGCCGAAGGCTTGATCGTCCGGGCCAGTTGCACAACATCGCGATCATAAAAATACAAGCCGGTCACCGCGAAGCGCGACTTCGGCTGCTTGGGCTTTTCCTCCAGGCTCACGGCGCGGCCGGCGGAATCGAATTCAACCACGCCGTAGCGCTCCGGGTCCTGCACCGCGTAGGCAAACACCGTGGCCCCGGAGGTGCGCTGATCGGCGCGCTGTAGCAAATGCACCAGATCATGACCATAAAAAATGTTGTCCCCCAGCACCAGCGCGGAACAGGCTTCACCGATGAACGATTCGCCGATCAGGAAGGCCTGGGCCAGGCCGTCTGGCGAAGGTTGCACCGCGTAGGTGAACTGCACGCCCCATTGCCTGCCGTCGCCCAGCAGTTGCAGGAAGCGCGGCGTGTCCTGCGGGGTGGAAATGATCAGGATCTCGCGAATGCCCGCCAGCAACAGTGTCGAGAGCGGGTAATAGATCATCGGCTTGTCGAAGATCGGCAGCAATTGCTTGGAGACCGCCTGGGTCGCCGGATAGAGCCGGGTGCCGGAGCCTCCGGCGAGAATGATGCCGCGTCGTTTCGATGTGATCATGTTTGGAGGCGCTTGAGGTCGTTGTTCGGATGGCGTCGCCAAATGCATGCGGCGTAGTCTGGTGAGTCCGCGGCACAGCCCGCGCCGCGATAATGGACGCGCGCTACACGCATATCTCGTCAATCATCCGGTCGACCTGAAGCTGCCAATCCGGCAGGTAAAAGCCGAAGGCGGCACGCACCCTGGCTGTATCCAGGCGCGAATTCAGCGGCCGCTGCGCCGCTGTCGGGTAAGCGCTGGTGGGAATCGGCGCCACATCGTCCGGCCCGGCCTTTAGCACCTGCCCGCGCTCGCCGGCGCGCGCCAGCACGTGGCGCGCATAGCCGTGCCAACTGGTTGCGCCCCCAGCCACCAGGTGATACAGGCCGGCCAGTTGCGGTGCAGCGGCCACGGCGCGAATCGCGTGCGCGCTGCAATCTGCCAGCAACTCGGCCGAGGTGGGGGCACCGATCTGGTCGGCGATCACCGTCAGTTTGTCGCGTTCCCGCGCCAGGCGCAGCATGGTCCTGGCGAAATTGCCGCCGCGCGCCGCATACACCCAGCTGGTGCGAAAGATCAGATGGCGCGCCGTGTCGGCGACCGCCATTTCGCCTTCGAGTTTGGTCCGGCCATAGACCGACAGCGGCGCCGGCGTGTCGCTCTCTTTCCATGGCGTGCTGCCGCTGCCATCAAACACATAGTCGGTCGAGTAGTGCACCAGCCAGGCACCGAGCGCGGCGGCTTCGCGCGCCAGCACCGCCGGCGCCAGCGCATTGAGGGTGCGCGCCAGTTCCGGCTCGTCCTCCGCGCGGTCCACCGCCGTATGCGCCGCGGCGTTCACGATTACATCCGGCCGCACCGCGCGCACGGTTTGCGCAATGCCGTCCCGGTCGGTAAAACTGCCACACAGCTCGGTACTGTCGAAATCCAGTGCCACCAGTTCACCCAGTGGCGCCAGACTGCGCTGCAATTCCCAGCCGATCTGTCCACCCTTGCCGAACAGCAGTATTTTCACTGCGCCGCTCCAGCGCCGGCGCACCCGTATTGGCGGTCGATCCAGTCGCGGTAACTCCCGCTCTGCACATCGGCCACCCAGGCCTGGTTCGCCAGATACCAGGCGACGGTCTTGCGAATACCTGTGTCAAAAGTCTCCGTGGGGCGCCAACCAAGCTCGCGCTCGATCTTCCTCGCATCGATGGCATAGCGCCGGTCGTGACCCGGACGATCCTGCACATAGGTGATTTGCTCCTTGTAGGGCCTGGCGTCGGCGCGCGGCTGCAACTCGTCCAGCAGTGCGCAAACGGTGTGCACGATGTCGAGATTCGGCTTCTCGTTGCAGCCGCCGATGTTGTAGGTTTCGCCCGGCCGCCCGCCTTCGAGCACGCGCCTTAACGCGCTGCAATGGTCCTTCACATACAGCCAGTCGCGGATCTGCATGCCGTCGCCATATACCGGCAGGGGTTTGCCAGCGAGCGCATTGACGATCATCAGCGGGATCAGCTTTTCCGGAAAATGGTAGGGGCCATAGTTGTTCGAACAGTTGCTGGTGAGCACCGGCAGGCCGTAGGTGTGGTGGTAGGCGCGCACCAGATGATCGGAGGCCGCCTTCGAAGCGGAGTACGGGCTGTTGGGCTCATAGCGGTGGCTTTCGCTGAAGGCCGGGTCGCCGGCTCTCAGCGACCCGTAAACCTCATCGGTCGAGACATGCAGCAGCCGGAACGCGCCCTTGGCGCCAGCGGCGAGCCCGCCCCACCAGGCACGCACCGCTTCGAGCAACTGGAAGGTCCCGACGATATTGGTCTGGATGAATTCACCCGGGCCGTGTATCGACCGGTCCACATGGGATTCAGCGGCGAAATTGAGCAGCGCACGCGGCTGGTGGTGCGTAAGCAGCCCGGCGACCAGCTCCGCATCGCCGATATCGCCACGCACGAACACATGCCGCGCATCACCGGCCACGCCGGCCAGATTGGCCGCGTTGCCCGCATAGGTCAATTTGTCCAGATTGATGACCGGCTCATCAGATTGCGCTAGCCAGTCGAGCACGAAGTTGCTGCCGATGAAGCCGGCGCCGCCTGTCACCAAAATCGTCATCGCATTCCTTGCGAGCCACCGAGAGGCCCGATTATGTTCGAACCGCTGCAGGCCTGTTTTGCGGGCAGCGCCGCAGCCGCACCATCACGCACGCCCGTAATGATCCTGAATCCGCACGATGTCGTCCTCACCAAGGTAAGTGCCGGACTGCACCTCGATCATTTCCAGCGCAATCTTGCCCGGGTTCACCAGCCGGTGCACGGTACCCAACGGAATGTAGGTCGACTGGTTTTCCGCCACCAGGAAGACTTCCTCGCCGCGCGTCACTTCCGCCGTGCCCTGCACCACAATCCAGTGCTCGGCACGGTGATGGTGCTTTTGCAGCGACAGCGAGGCCCCGGGGTTGACGATGATGCGCTTGACCTGAAAACGCTCGCCGTTGTCGACCGAATCGTAGGAGCCCCAAGGGCGATATACCTTGCGGTGCGATTCGGCCAGGGTGTGCCCGCCGGCCTTGACCTTGGCCACCAGTTGCTTCACATCCTGCGCGCGCTTGAGCGGCGCCACCATGATCACGTCCGGCGTTTCGATCACCACCATGTCGCGCATGCCCACGCAGGCCACCATGCGCCCCTGCGACAGCACCAGGTTGCCGTGCGAATCGTGCAGCACCACCTCGCCGCGGGTGGCGTTGCCCGCGCCGTCTTTGGGCAGTATCTGCCACAGCGCGTCCCAGGCGCCGATATCCGACCAGCCCGCCGCCAGTGGCACCACCTGTGCGGCCACGCCAAGGCTTGCATCACCGACCAGCTTTTCCATCACCGCGTAGTCGATCGAATCCGCCGGGCAGGCGGCAAATGCATCCACCCCCACGCGCCGGAAATCGGCATCCTCGGTACCCTCGGCATAGGCTTGCGAGCAGGCCGCCAGCATTTCCGGACGCAAGTTGCCGATGGTCGCCAGCCAGACCGAGGGCTTGAGCGCGAACAGTCCGCTGTTCCACCAGTATTCGCCGCTTGCCACATACTTTTGCGCGGTTGCCAGATCGGGCTTTTCGACAAACCCGGCCAGTGTATGGCCCCCCGCCGCACCACTCAGCGCGACGCCGCGACGAATGTAGCCATAGCCGGTTTCCGGCTTGTCCGGCACGATACCGAAGGTCACCACCGCCCCCGCCTCGGCCAGTGTGGCGGCCTGCCCGACTGCCGCCAGAAACGCTGGCCTGTCGGTGATCACATGATCGGCCGGCATCACCAGCATGACCGCATCCTGGCCCGCAGCCTTGAGGTGCAGGGCCGCAAGCGTCAGCGCCGGGGCGGTGTTGCGCCCTGCGGGCTCAAGGATCAGGGCTTCGGGCAGCACGCCCATGCTGCGCATTTGCTCGGCGATCAGGAAGCGGTGCGCCTCGTTGCACACCACCAGCGGTTGGGCGCTGACGTCCAGGTCCGGCGCGCCTGCCAGTCGCCGCACGGTGGCCTGGAACAGCGAGTCTTCCTCGACAAAAGCGATCATCTGCTTGGGAAAATGCTCGCGCGACAGCGGCCACAGGCGCGTGCCGGAACCGCCGGAAAGGATTACAGGTTGGATTTTCATGGTTTGCATCTGGGAAGGAGATATACCGCCTTGGCAACGGATCAAGTGCCGCTCGAGCCGCTGTCGCAATGCGCATCAACGACAGCCCGAATTGCGTCTGACCCGGCGCGTGATTATCGCATCGCACCTGCGCCAGGCTTGCGTCACCATCTACCCTTATCGCCCGATCAAGTGAAATCTTGAGTCGCGGCTGCGTTGCAAGATACGTGAGCCAGATGAAAAAACCGTGACGGCGGAACCGCAAGACCGCGCGGCAGGTGCGGCAGAAGGCTGGTTTCAGACCGGGAATATGACATGCGTGCCCTCCTTGGCCGCCGCTGCGCGAACGCCAACGGCCAAAGGGGAAAACTCACCGCAGATGTCCCGCAATCGCGCGACAGCCCAATCCTCGCTTGCCGCTCTGACCCGATACTCAACCAGCCAAGCGCGACAGGCCTTCGCGCAAGCCGCTGAACATACGCAAGGTGGCTGCGTCAGCGCCCAAGCCTTCGGCCCTTAGCGCCCGCGGCACATCGAGGCCAGGCAAAGCGCCGAAGCTGCCGCCGCCGGGCAGCGACGGCAGCGCGGCCCCCCCCTGCCTCAGGGTCGGCTGCCGACAAGTGAAAGCGCGTCAAGGCGTCGGTCAGGGCCCAGTGGCCGATGCCGCGCAACACGCTGCCCACCCCTGTCAGCTCAAGCATGCCACTTCCGCTCAAGATGCGCTGACGCCGATATGCCTGAACCGGCCTCGCGCGAACATCTGGTTTTCGATTCGAGCGCGGTGCCTGCCATCGATGCGGCGCCGCCCAAACACACGGAAGCATATTCAGCCGGATACACCGGTGCCTTCAATAGACCGCACCGACGCGCCCGGGCAACCCTCGCGCCCCGACTCGTGCGCCGCAGGCAGGCTGATGCCCTGAACGTTCGATGCCGGAGGCCGCTACCCGCGCCGGTTTGGTGAATCGACTATCACAACCCGGCGATGCCACCCAAGGCTGCAACTCGGCAAGCGAAAATCGTCAACTCACCCCGAAGTAGCGCCGGCCCGGTGGATTAGGCTGCAGCCTATAGCACCAACACCGCGAATATGACGTTGTATTTATCACTATATTTCATATTAACATAAATATGTAATATATTGTTTTACAACGATTTGTCACATCTATTGAAGCCCGCGCAACGCGCACCACATCCGCCGGCAAAGGGGCTCGTCTAGCCGTTAGCCCGAAAGGGCTAATCAATATTGCTGAAAAACACAAACTTGTAACGACACAAGAGTTAACATTTGTGCCCGCCATTGCTATGGGCCTGTGCCGCCGCGCGATTCAGATACCAGCGCGAACCGCATACCCGCCGCCGCCTTTTGTCGACAACTGCGACTTTGCGCTCCGCAACTTCCGTCCCGCCGCCACCGGCCGGCGACGCGCGCCTGCACCTGGCGCGCGGACGCACGCTGGTCGACGAGTGCAAGCTTGGCAGTGCTTTCGAGGCCTTCGATCGGGCGCTTGAGATCGACCCGTTTTTGGCCGACGCCCGCTTCATGCGTGCGCAGCTGCTCGAAAACCGCGATGTCGCCGCGGCCATGGGCGAATATGACGCGCTCATCGCCGGCGACCCCGAAGCGGTCGCGCCGCGCTTGCGCCGCGCACTGCTGCGCCGGCTGCGGGGCGACAGCATCGGCGCCCTGGCCGACTACCAGGCGGTAGACCGCCTTTGCAACTCGGCCCGCGCCGACCCGCACGTGCGCCGCGATCTGGCGCTGGACCGCGCGGCCCTGTTCGAGGAAATGGGCTTTCTGCACGGCGCCAATGCGGAATATGAAACCCTGGTGCAGCAGGGCGGCTCGGCGCGCAACCAGTTGCGCAATGCCGAGGACCGCGTCAACCTGGTGCGCAACGGCAGCCGTCTGCACTGGAAAGCCGGCCGCTTCGAGAACGCCGCGCAGGGGTTTTC
>JAYTDE010000948.1:0-1777 GCA_043736195.1 Burkholderiales bacterium
TCCAAGCTGATGATCGAGGATATCCTGCGCGACCTCCATCAGAGTGATCCGACCTGGCGCCTGGGCCTGTTGCGCTACTTCAATCCGGTCGGCGCGCACGTGAGCGGGCTGATCGGCGAGGACCCGCAGGGAATCCCCAACAATCTGATGCCTTTCGTGGCGCAGGTGGCCGTGGGCCAGCGCCCATTCCTGAACGTGTGGGGCAACGATTATCCGACTCCGGACGGTACCGGGGTACGCGACTATATTCATGTGGTCGACCTTGCACTGGGTCACCTGAAGGCGCTGGAACGCCTGCAGACCTGCGCGGGATGCTTCGCGGTCAATCTCGGAACCGGTACGGGCTACAGCGTGCTTGACATGGTGCGTGCGTTCGAAGCGGCCAGCGGCAAACCGGTGCCGTACCAGGTTGCCGCGCGCCGCCCTGGAGACATCGCGTCGTGCTACGCCGATCCGGCACTGGCGCGCGAGTTGCTGGGCTGGAAAGCGGAGCGCGGCCTGGATGCGATGTGCGCGGACGGCTGGCGCTGGCAAGCGGCCAATCCGCAGGGCTTCGCCGCTTGACTGATGGGTAGCCGATTCGCGAGGCTTCGCCGTTTGAGCGCGTGAGCGGAAAGCGTGACAGGCACGTCGAGGGACCATGGAGCCGCGCTGCCATAGTCTCGTACGGCGCGCATTGCAGGCGTGCCACCGGCGCTCGCAGACAGGCGCAGTTTCAAAAACCGTAGCAGCAATTCACGAGGGCAGGCATGGCAAAAGGAATGATTCTGGCCGCAGGGCAGGGCACCCGCGTGCGTCCGTTGACGCGTGACCTGCCCAAACCGATGGTGCCGATCCTCGGCAAGCCGGTCATGGAATACCTGATCGAGCATCTGGCGCGCTATGGCGTGACGGAAATCATGGTCAATGTGGCCTATCACCATCGGCGCATCGAGGAGTATTTCGGCGATGGTCACCGCTGGGGCGTGCAGATCGGCTACTCCTACGAAGGCGTGCGCGATCATGGCGACGTGCTGCCGCGGCCGATGGGCTCGGCCGGCGGCATGCGGCGCATACAGGACTTCAGCGGGTTTTTTGACGAGACCACGCTGGTGCTGTGCGGCGACGCGCTGATAGACCTGGACATCGGTGCGGCGCTGCATGAACACAAGAGCAAGGGCGCGCTGGCAAGTGTGGTGACGCTCGATGTGCCGCTGGATCAGGTGCAGAACTACGGCATGGTGGTGGCGGACGAAGAAGGGCGGATCCAGTCATTTCAGGAAAAACCCAAGCCGGAGGAGGCCAAGTCGACCCTGGCTTCGACCGGTATCTACCTGTTCGAACCGGCGGTGCTGGAGCGCGTGCCGCCCGGGCGCAACTACGACATCGGGTCGCAGCTGTTTCCGCAACTGGTGCAGGAGAAGGTGCCGTTCTATGCGCAAAGCCGGTTTTTCAACTGGATCGATATCGGCCGCGTCAGCGACTACTGGTCGGTACTGCAGCGCGTGCTGCGCGGCGAAGTGGCGGAAATGGACATGCCCGGCCGCGAAGTGCAGCCCGGTATCTGGGTCGGGCTCAACACTTCGATCGCCTGGAGCACAGTGCATATCGCCGGGCCGGTGTATATCGGATCGTCGGTGCGCATCGATCCGGGCGCATCGATCATCGGGCCGGCCTGGATCGGGCATGGCAGCCATATCCGAGCAGGCGCCAAGGTGCGGCGCAGCGTGCTGTTCGAATACACCCGCATCGCGCCGGACATGGAATTCACCGAGATGATCGTGTCGCCCGACTATTG
>JAYTDE010000949.1:0-3858 GCA_043736195.1 Burkholderiales bacterium
CCATCAAAGTGGTATTCATGTGGTGCAGATTAGCAGAAAAGCAGAAATACGGCAGAACTTTGCCGCCCAATCGAATTTGCAGGTCCTGGCGTCGCTCGGGTCATTTGGCGGGTGCCGCGACGCGCAGGTCACCGCAAAGACGACGTGTCGTGTCTGCATCCTAGGAGGCGTAGGAAAGAAAGATGGCTTGGGTCATCTATGACTTTGGAAACAGAATTACGTCAGGCAAGCCTTCAAAGTGCACATCGCACGTGAGCAGCGGTACGCCGCGTTGTTGGGCGGTGGCGTAAACGATTGCATCGGCGGTGGCCAGCTTATGGCTGCGGTGCAATTCAGCTGCCAGCAGGGCGAGCCGCGTATCCAGCGGTACCACATCGCATTTTTGCGTATAGGCAATCACGCGATCCGCTTCTTCTTCGCTCACTTCGCGCGTCAACCATTTGGCCAGCTCAAGCTGCACCATCGTCGGGACGATGCAATCGGCTTTGCCGGGAATTTCCTTTGCCAGCCGCTTGCCGAGCGCGCTTCCGGGTTTACGACTTAGCCATTCAATCCAGGCAGAGGTATCGACGACTCGCGCAGTCACCGCCATTAGGTGCGATCCTTGCGATCACGGTAGCCGGTGGTTCGCGCGCCTTCAGCAAGGCCGGCGAGTTCCTTGAATTCGGGCACAGGCATCACCAACACGCCTTTGCCTTTCGGGATAAACACGAACTCCTGTCCGGCCTCCCAGTGCTGGGCCTCGCGGACAGACTTAGGGATGGAGATTTGGAACTTGCTTGATAGTGTGGTGACGGCGCTCATTTCATACTCCGTTTTGATCGATCAACGATGCGTAAGAATATGGTATTGTGCGCCAGCGGGTCAAGTGTCCATTTGACGGGCATTTCCAGCCAAAAATGCTTGAAAATGCCCGCCAGTGCTTGACTTTGACTACGGCTTTGCGGCCTCCCGCGAAATCTCATCACGCATGCGTACGGCAAATTTCAGCCGCTTGAGCGCTGCCGGCATGGCGTCGAGGCGCTCCACTGCGCGCGCCAATAGGGCTGTGCGTTCAGCCGGGTTGGCCAGCGCCTCGGCCAACAATACGCGTGCGTGATTTGGTTTGAGGAACGCGTTGTCGCTATTCAACACCTGGGGCAGGCCAAAGTAGGCTCGCGCCGGCACCAATACCTTGTTGGCCTCGTCGCGCTTGCCTTGGCGCGCCAGCGCCAATGCCAACTTCGCGCGCAATTCGTGGGTCGCTATTTGCTGGTCGAGGGTCAATTCGCCATCCGGTTTGCGATAGGCCAGCGCATCGCGCAGATGCGCCTCGGCTTCCGCGTTCTGGCCCAGCACCAGTGAGAGCTCGGCTGCCACATCGATGACATATGCAATGTTGACCTCGGTCAACGCGGCCTTGTCACCCTTCAAGAAGGCCTTCCAGTCGACCATCGCCTGTTCGAGCGTCCGCCGCGCCGCGAGTAGATCGCCCCCGGAAGCCAGCGCAATTTGGGCGCGCCATACACCCAAATTGACCCGCTCATTCATTCGTGCCCGTTCGCCGGCACCTGCTGCATTCGCGATCGCGAAGTAGCGTTCGGCCTGGGCCATGTCGGCTTTGGATTGAGCCAGGTCGCCTTGCTCTGCCCAAACCCATGCACCGATCAAGTGGATGTAGGCGAGGCCGGATGCGGCTTCGCCGCTGAGGCGCTCGTCCTTGCCGACGACAAGCGATTGCCGCGCGTGAATTCCTGCTTCCTCCAGGCGGCCCATAAACATCAGGATCTCCCATAGACTCCTGTTCGCAAAGCGCAGGGCACCTTGCCCCACGCCGGTGCTCGCTTGCAACGCGGCGAGTTCCTGCTGGATTTTGAGCGCCTCCCGCAAGTAGGGAAGCTGGCGCGCCAGGTTTAGTTGGTGGTGCTCGATCCGGCTCAATTGCGCCAACAAAAATGCCCGGTTATTCAGCGCCGGGCGATGTCCGGGACGAACCCTCAACAGTTGCACCGAAAGCTCCAGGCAGGAATCGAGTGCCGCCTTGGCCTCGGGTAGTCGGCCCAGGCGCGTCAAGGCATCGCCCGCGTTCCTGCAGGCCCAAAGGTAGCGCATGGTCACCGAGGGGTCGGTCAGTTCGAGCGCACCCACTTGCTTGGAAATACTCTGGACTTTCAGCGAGGCGTCAAGCATGTCCGCTGGCCGGGAAGTTCGCGCGTAAGCATCACCAAGCCGCTGATGATGGTCTGCGGCCGCCACGAGCGCTTTGCGCGGCGGGTTGGCCTTGGTCAATAGGGGCTTGAGGATTTCCAATGCCTCGTTGGCGACGGGAATGGTCGCCGGCCTATCGTTGCGGCTGGCAAGCAGGTTCGCGACCGCTGCCATTTGATTGGCTTGGGCGATCAGGGTCTCATCCGAGTTGTCGCCTGCGGTGCGCAGCGCCTTGATGGTGGCCCCCGCCTCGTCCGCCCACTTCTTGGCCTCGTCAGACTTGCCCAAATTGTTGAGAACACTTGCATAAACGGTCTTGGCGTCGACGCTGTTGCGTTGGGTCACCGTGCTGCGCGCCTCGGGCGGCAGTTTTTCGTAGTACTCCACCGTTCGCTTTGCAAGGCTTGCCACCACATCCGCGCGGCCCATCGGCTGCATTTCCTTGAGGAAATCGTCGAGCAGGAACTCCAGCAACTTTTCGGCTTCAGCACGCGAGGATTCTGACACCAGCTTGGTCTTGACGGCTTCGGCCTCCGCAGCTTTGGCGCGCTCGGCACCGAGGTAGCCGTAGACGGCGCTACCAATGGCCACCACCGATAGCACCGCGCAACCGGCAGCGATCTGCCGTGCGCGAATCAGCGCCTTGCGGGTGGCACGCTCGCGCTCCTTTTGCGCGGCGAGTCTTTGTTCGGCTTCGGCCAGCGCTTCGCGTTCCAGGCGTTCCTCGCGGCTGGCTTTGACCACGCCCGTCAGCACATCGTGAGTCAATTCCACGCGGCGCACGTCGAGGCGCTCTTCGATTCGAAGCAGGCGGCGGTTCACCAAGGTAGCAAGCGTGGTCGCGGCATCAGGCTTGGCGTTTGCAGCGGTGAAGGCCTTGAGCACCCGTTCCTCGGCCAGGTTCTCGCGGTAGCCGGAGTCGGTGAGCAGATCGTCCTCGATCACCTTTCGTACCGAAGACGGCTGATCGGCCAACGCGCGTTCGTAGAATTCGGCCAGGATGGTTTCGTTAGAGCCGGCAATCAGATCAACCGAAATTTCGCTCTTGCCTTGCGCGATGCGGGCGTTGTTGAGTTCACGGCAGATCAGAGAGAGCAGCGATGGTTCGACTTCCGCGTTGGGCAATTCCGAACCGCCGGCGACAAACCGCACGATCGACTCGGCCACCTCCTGCGATACCAGCTTGCCGCCCGGTTTCGTCACCGCCGCCAACGCCTGCTGGCCGTTCATGCGCGCAAGCCGCATACGGTTTTGCGTGATCGACGGCATGGCGGTTTTCACGCCTTCCAGATGCGCCAGATAATCTTCGCGCAAGGAAATCAGGATGCGGTAATCGGCGCGGCTGAAATCGAAACGGTCGATGACCGAATCGTCGGTTTCCAGTTTTGCTTCGAGCACTTTGGGCGGACGGTTCTCGACGAGGTCGGCGAGATCCTCGATGAATTGTGCTGCGCGCTTGCGACCCGCATCGTCGGCTTGCGCGAGCGTGAAAATTTCTTCGAACTGATCGAAGATCAACAGCGGGATGACCGGCTTGCCGTTGGCGTCGCGCAACACGTCATCGCGATGATGCAAGAATTCCCATAGCGATTCGCCTTCGATGGCGGTGCCCGGTTGCGTCCAGGTGCCGGAGGATTCGGTGGCGCGGAAAATGGCTTGCTTGATTTGCTC
>JAYTDE010000950.1:0-4428 GCA_043736195.1 Burkholderiales bacterium
GATCCGCTCACCAACTATCACCCCTGGCTACGCGACGAACCACCGATTCCGTTCCGCTATGGTGACTACTCTTCACTGCGGCGCCCCTACCTGCCGGCCGACTATCTGGCCGAAGTGGCGCCCTGGAACATCGAACAGACGGTCTATATCGAGACTGAATGGAACCCGCAGGACCCGGCCGGCGAGATGACTTATGTCGATCAACTGCGCCGCGCAAGCGGCTTGCCAACTGTGGCCATCGGCCAGGCCTGGCTCGATGCGGACAATTGTGCCGCGGTGCTTGAACGGCACGCGACCTGGCCCTTCGTGCGCGGTGTGCGCCACAAACCGCGCGCCAACGCGACCCCGCATGACAACGCGCCGGGCGGCATGGAGGACGCGGCATGGCGCCGCGGCTACGCCCGCCTAAAGCCACTCAACCTGCACTTCGAACTGCAAACGCCGTGGTGGCACCTGGCCGAAGCCGCGGCGTTGGCGCGCGACTTCGCCGATACCCAAATCGTCATCAACCACACCGGCGTGCCCGCCGACCGCAGCCCGGCCGGGCTGGCCGGCTGGAAAAAGGCGATGCGCCTGGCGGCCGACTGTCCCAACATCGCGGTCAAGATTTCCGGCATCGGACAAGCCGGGATGCCATGGACGGTGGCAGCCAATCGCGACATCGTGCTGACGGCCATTGAACTCTTCGGCACCGAGCGCGCCATGTTCGCCAGCAACTTTCCTGTCGATCGCCTGATCGCATCGTTCGCCACCATCTTTGATGGCTTCGATGCAATCACCCATGACTTTGCCGACACCGAGCGGCACGCGCTGTTTCACGACAACGCCCAGCGCCTCTACAGGATGGCCTGAAGATGATCAAACCGCGCATCGCCTATATCGGCGCCGGCCTGATGGGCTTGCCCATGGTGCGCCGGCTGGCGTCGCTTGGCTATGCGCTCACCGTGTTCGATATTGTCGCTGCGCAAATCGAAAGCGCACGCCAGGCCGGCGCGCTGGGTGCCACCTCTCCTGCCGCCGCGGTGTCGGGCGCGGACCTGGTGCTCACCAACCTGCCCACTCCGGAAGCGGTGGAAGCCGCGGTGTTCGGTGCAGGCGGTATCGCCACTGCGCTTGCGCCACCACAAATCCTGATCGATTTCTCCACCATCAAAGTAGAGCAGGGGCGCGAGTTCGCGGCACGCCTGCGCGCGCAAACAGGATGCGCATGGATCGACGCGCCGGTATCGGGCGGGCCGCCCGCCTCCGCCGCCGGCACGCTCACGGTGATGGCCGGCGGCGACACCGCCGACATCGAACGCATCCGCCCCCTGATGACCGATGTCGCGGCACGCTTCACCCACATGGGCCCGGTCGGCAGCGGGCTGGCGGCCAAGATGCTCAATCAATTGATTGTTGGCTGCATCCATGTGGTGATGGCGGAGGCAGCTTCGATGGCCGAGGCGGCCGGCATCGACGCCGCGCGCCTGCCGGAGTGCTTGGCCGGCGGTCATGCCGACGGTAGCCTGCTGCAACGACTCTACCCGCGCATGGTGGCGCGTGACTTTGCACCGCAAGGGTACGTGCGCCAGTTGCGCAAAGACTTGGAAATGGTCGATGCCTACGCAAACAAGCTGGACACCCCGACGCCGATGCTGGATCAGGCGCTTGCGCTGTATCGTCAGTTGGTCGACGCCGGCCATGCCGAGCTCGACACCGCCGCAGTATTCAAGTTGTATGAAGCACGCAGCATATAAATAGACCGCCCCTTCCCAACCAAAGGAGAACACCATGAAACTGTTATTCAAACCCGTAGCCGCAGCCATCGTTGCCGCCGGTCTCGCCGCAGCCCTGGGCGCGCCGATGGCCAGCGCGCAGATCAAGCTGCGCTACGCCCATGTCGGCGTCGCCAACGCACCGCAAACCCTGTACGCCGACGAAGTCGCCAAACTGGTGAAAGAGCGCACCGCCGGGCGCGTCGAAATCCAGGTGTTCGCCAATTCCCAGTTGGGCGGGGTGGGCGAGATGGTCGATGGCGTGAAGTCCGGCGCCATCGCCATGGGTCATCACGACTTCGGCTCGCTGGGCAAGATCCTGCCCAACACGGCCGTGTTCAACACGCCCTTCGTTTATCGCGACGCCGCGCACAGCATGCGCGCCACCGACGCGCGCCTGTCGCCTGCGCTGCAGGAAATCAACAAGCAATTAGTCGAGAAGGGCGGCATGCGCATCATCGGCAGCCTGTTTCAGGGAACCCGCCAGTTGACCTCGAAGGAAAGGGTATTGAGCCCGAAAGACATGGCCGGCAAGAAGTACCGCGGCGTACCGATCAAGCTGTGGTCCTCGATGTTGACCGGCATGGGCGCGGTTGCGACCCCGGTCGAGGTATCGGAACTGGCCACGGCGCTGGCCACCGGCCTGGTGGTCGGTCAGGAAAACCCCCTGCCCAACATCTTCAACCTGAAACTCTTTGAAGTACAAAAGTTCGTGATGATGACCGACCACATGCAGTCGGTGCTGTCGGTGTTCGTCAACGAACGCGTGTGGCAGGGCATCCCGGCCGCCGACCGCAAGATCATTGAGGACACCATGGCCGAAGTCGGGCGCAAGACGCTCGACTGGGACCGCGACACCTCCGCCAAGTACCGCAAGGATCTCGAAGCCAAGGGCATGACCTTCGTCGAGGCCAAGGACGGGCTCGATGTCGAGGCTTTCCGTCGCGCGGTGCTGGCACAGGTGAACAAGGACTTTCCGGAATGGAGCAGCCTGATCGAGCAGATTCGGGCAGTCAAGTAAGGCGTCACGGGTGAAGCGTTTCCTCAATGGCATGCGCGCGGCGGTCCGCTGGGCCAGCCTCGCGCTGCTGTTCCTCTTGATCGCAACGCCGCTGACGCAGATCGTAATGCGCTCGATCTTCAATGTGCCGATGGCGGGTGCGGAGGAACTGGCGCGCTATTTCCTGATCTGCCTGACCTTCATCGCGGCCTCGCATGTGACCGCTGCCGGCGGCCAGATCCGCATGGAGGAATTTCAGGCCCTGATTCCCATGGGACCGCGCTGGCTGCTGCAACTGCTGATCGAACTGGCCGGTGTGGCGCTGTTCGGCATTTTGTGCGTGGCCGCCTGCGTGACCATCGGCAACAATCTGTCGAACCAGACCGCCACCCTCGAAATGCCATTCTGGCTTTTCATGGGTCCGCTGGCCCTGGGTGCGCTGCTCCTGTCGATCGAGTCCCTTGCAACCTTCGTGCACACGCTCCTGCGTGGCCGCCCCGAAGACAAGCGCACAACACTTACTTAGAGAAGCGACGCGTGAACGGACTCCTGGTCATCCTGGCCTTTCTCGGCCTTTTCATGTTGGGCTTCCCGGTAGTGCTGGCGATCGGCCTGCCATGCGTGGTCTACCTGCTGGCCAATGGCCTGCCGCTGGACCTGATCGCGCAGCGCACCCTGTATGCGATGGATTCGTTCCCGCTGGTGGCGGTGCCGGTGTTCCTGTTTGTCGGCAGCGTGATGAATGCGGCGGGCATCTCCAAGCACATCTACAAATTCGCCGATACAGCGGTCGGCCGTCTGCCGGGCGGCCTGGCGCAGGTGAACATCTTCGGCAGCCTGATTTTCGCCGGCATGTCCGGTTCGGCCTTAGCCGACATCGGCGGTCTTGGCAGGATCGAGATCGACGCCATGCGCTCGCGCGGCTTCAACGCCGCCTTCGCCAGCGCCGTCACCTGCTCGTCGGCGATTGTCGGGCCGATTTTTCCGCCCAGCATTCCGCTCATCATCTACGGCACGGTGACTGGTGTATCGGTGATCCAACTGCTGCTGGGCGGCATCCTGCCCGGGCTCTTGTGTGTGGCGATGCTGATGCTGATGACCGGCTGGCTGGCGCTACGCCGCAAGTATCCGCGTGCGGCGCACTGGCCGAGCGCGGCCGAGTTGTGGCGCGATTTCAAGCCGGCGCTGCCGGCGATCATGGCGCCGGTGATCCTGATCGCCGGCATGCTGGCAGGCTTTTTCACACCGACCGAGATCGCTTCGGTCACGGTGGCCTACGCTCTTCTGATCAGTGCGCTGTTCTATCGCGAGCTAAGCTGGAAGGGTCTGCGCGACGCCGCCTTCGAGACCATCGGCGCCTCCGCCGGCATCCTGCTGATCGTCGCCGTGGCAGCCCTGTTCGGCTGGATTCTTTCGGTGGAGGCGGTGCCGCAACGCATCACCGAAGCCCTGCTGACGATTTCGAAAGACCCGTATGTGCTGCTGTTCATCGTCAACCTGCTGCTGCTGGTCGTCGGCATGTTTTTGGACAGCACCACCGCGATTCTGGTGATCGCACCGATCATCGCCAAGCCCCTGGTCGCAGCCGGGGTCGATCCGGTGCATCTTGGCATGGTGGTGGTGTTCAACCTGATGATCGGCCTGTTGACGCCACCGATGGGTCTCGCCCTGTTT
>JAYTDE010000951.1:0-2625 GCA_043736195.1 Burkholderiales bacterium
AAGCCGATGCCCTGCTCCATCCCCGCCAGGCGAATCCCGCGCGCATTGGCGCGGCCGCGCAGGCGCACCAGCGCGGCGATATGGGCATCGATTTCCGGCAGCGGGCACTCGATCCAGTAGACGCCGGACGCGGCGGCGGCATCGATCAGGCGAGCGGCGGTGGCTTCATCGAAACGCCAATGGCAATCGACCATCAGGCGGCACTCCGGGCCGATTTGCGCGCGCACCGCGGCCACCCGCGCCAGGCCCGCCTGCATCGCCGCCGCGCCACCACCGTCGGCGCACAGCGCCGCATCGACCTCGTCGAAGGGCGCCATCTTGAAGGCGCGAAAGCCTGCGTCCCAGGCGTCGCGCGCGCTGCGTGCAAAGCCCTGCGGCGTACGCTCCACGGTGCGCCGGTTGATGTTGGCGTACAGCGGTATCGACTCGCGCCGGGCGCCGCCAAGTGCATCGGTAAGCCGCACGCCGGCCCTTTGCGCATGCAGATCCCACAAGGCCTGGTCGATCGCCGACACCATTGCCGCCTCGGCCAGATCGCGCGGCCGGATTGCGACGGCGAAAGCCGCCGGCGCGGCGGTGGAACTTTGCAGCGCATGCGCGGCCAGCCGATCCGCCGCCTCAGCCAACGCGCTTTCCTTGCCGTTGAGGCTGGCCTCACCGCTGCCGCGCCTGCCGTCGGCGTCTTCCAATTGCACGAAGACCCAGCGTGTCTTGGGCGAGATCACCACCCGCTGCAGCGCCATGCTGCGCAGTCCGGCATCGCTCATGCACGCCTCAACTTGCGCACCGGCGCCGCCGTTTGCGCGGCAACCCGCGCCAGCAGTTCCAGCTTGGCCTTGGTCGCATGCGCGCCCATGATCATCGAGGCGGCCTCCTGATCATGCGCTTCCAGCGCCGCGATCAGGTGGCGATGATCATTGGCCACCCCGGCGAAGCGCGCCGCGCCATAGCCGAAGTTGCGCCACAGGGCGGCCAGCAGCATCCAGTGGCGGTCGACCATCGGCAGCGCGTCGACGTTGTCGGCGATGCGGTTGATGGTCTGATGAAAGCGCCGGTTCTCGGCCACCACCGCCGCGTGATCACCACTGGCGATGTGTCGTTCCAGGACATCCTCGATTGCGCGCAATTCGGCGATCTCGCCGGGCGTCGAACGCTGCGCCGCGCGACGCACCAGCATCACCTCCAACGCGGTACGAATCTCGAACAGGTTTTCCACAAAGCGCGCATCGATGGTGCGCACCCGCGCGCCGCGATTCGGTTCGATCACGACCAGCCCTTCGCCCTGCAATTCGCGCAGCGCTTCGCGCACCGGCATGTGGCTCACGCCATAGCGGGTGGCCAGCGCGTCGATGGTGATACGCGCGCCGAATTGCAGATTGCCGGCGACGATGTCATCGCGGATACGCAGGCCGATATCAAGATTGCTGGTAGACATTTGATCAAATATAATTATATCTACCGGAAAATGTCAACATTTTTACTATTCTTTGATCAAATTATGAATTTCCGTGATCATGGCGCTGCGATTGGTATGCTTCCGCTCTTGACCTGACGCGATTGATTCATGGATTCCCTGTCACAAATCGCACTGGGTGCAGCAGTTGGCGTAGCCACCATGGGGCGGCGCACCGCCGTCTGGAAGGCTGCCTTGTGGGGCGGGGTGGCCGGCACGCTGCCCGACCTCGATGTGCTGATCGACCATGGCGACGCGATCCGCAACATGGTGCTGCATCGCGCGGAAACCCATGCACCGTTCTGGTTGAGCCTGTTTTCGCTGCCGTTCGCCATCGCGGTGGCGCGCCTGCATGGCGAGTGGGCGCACTGGCGCCGCTGGTGGCTGGCGATCTGGCTGGCGCTGGTCACCCATCCGCTCCTGGACGTGATGACGGTCTACGGCACGCAACTCGCCCTGCCTTTCAACGACTATCCCTACGCGGTGGGCAGCGTGTTCATCATCGACCCGCTGTACACGCTGCCGCTCCTGATCGGCGCCGGTTGGGCCCTGGCAACACGCGAGAAAGCCGAGGGCAAGGGGCTTGTCACCCGCCGTGGCATGCGCGCCAATGGCATCGGCCTGGTCCTGAGCACGGCCTACCTGGCCTGGGGCGTGCTCGCGCAGCAGCAGGTGACGCGCGTGACCACCGCCACGCTGGCGGCGCAAGGCATTGCGGCCGAGCACGCGCTGGTCACGCCCAGCGCCTTCAACAGCCTCTTGTGGCGCGTCGTGGTGGTGGCGGACGACACCTACCTCGAAGGCTTCCACTCACTGCTTGATCGGCCTGCGGCCGACACCCCGACGATTGCCTTCGAACGCTATCCGCGCGGCAATGCGCTGGCAGCCGAACTGCGGCGCGACCAGGCGGTGGGCCGCATACGCGCATTCAGCAAGGGCTTCTATGCCTTGCGGGCCGAGGGTGCGCGCGTACGCATCACCGACCTGCGCATGGGGCAGGAACCGAACTACATCTTCAGTTTCGCCGTCGCCGAACGTCACAGCCCCGCGGTGCCGCTGGCCAGGCCGGAACAAATCGGCGCACGGCCGGACTTCGCCTGCGGCCTGCCCTGGATCTGGCGGCGCATGTGGGGCGAACCCTTGCCGCCGCCGACCAGATACTGCGCAAAGCC
>JAYTDE010000952.1:0-3673 GCA_043736195.1 Burkholderiales bacterium
GTCAACGTACTCGTTCATCGTGACAAGGTGGCCCACCGCGGCGCGGTCGGCGGTCGCGACCACCTGCACCGCGTCAGCCGGCAGGCCGGCGGCGGCCAGCCCGGCGCGCACGCATTCGGCGATCGCACGATTCGAATGCAGGGCTTCGGAGCCACCGCGCAAAATGCAGGCGTTGCCGGATTTGATGCACAGCCCGGCGGCGTCCGCGGTCACGTTGGGGCGCGATTCATAAATGATGCCGATCACGCCCAGCGGCACGCGCATCCTGCCGACCTGGATGCCGCTGGGGCGGAACTTGAGGTCGCTTAACTCGCCCACCGGGTCGGGCAGTTCGGCGATCTGTTCCAGGCCCAGCGCCATGGTTTCCAGCGCCTGGTCCGACAAGCGCAGGCGGTCGAGCATCGCCGCGTCCAGCCCCTTGGCGCGGCCGGCGTCAAGGTCGCGGGCGTTTTCGGCCTGCAGGCGCATGCGCTCGGTGCGCACGGCTTGGGCGATGGCCAACAATGCCGCGTTTCTGGCCGCGGTGGGGGCGCGCGCCATGGCGCGTGCGGCGCCGCGTGCGGCGACGCCCATGCCACACATCAGGGAGGCGATGTCGCTTGCAGGTTTGAGGACGGCACTCATGACACGGATTCTAGGGGAAAACGCAACGGTAGCGCGGCTCGCTGCGTGGCCGGCCGCTTAGCGCCCGGTGGCCGCGGCAAGCGGATCGCCATGGTCAGGTGCGGCCGCGCCGTGCCTGGCGCGCGCCGCGGGGTTCAGGTCGCCAGGCGCGCTCCGAGCCGATAAAACTCTTCCCACACGTCATCCGACAATTCGCGCGGACGCAAACCCTTGATCAGACGATCGATGGCGGCGGCATGCTTGAGCGCCTCGCCGATCTTGCGCGGGCTGATGGCGCGTGCGCGGCGTTCGTAGGCCGGCAGGCGCGGTCCCTTGTTGAACACTCTTTCGCCGCGTCTGAGCTTGGCCAGTGCGCGCACATCGTCGGCCATCGCCCACAGGATCAGCGGCGCGGCCTCGCCTTCGCCCTTCAAGCCATCGAGCATGCGCCGCAGGCGCACCAGATCGCCCGCCAGCCAGGCCTCGGACAATTTGAAGACGTCATACCGCGCCACGTTGAGCACCGCTTCGCGCACCGCATCGAGTGACAGCAAACCGGGCGGGTGCAGCAGCGCCAGTTTTTGCATTTCCTGATGCGCGGCCAGCAGGTTGCCTTCGACCTTGTGGGCGATGAATTCGAGGGTCTCGCGGTCGGCGCTCTGCTGTTGCCGGGCCAGGCGCTCGCCGAGCCAGCCCGGCAAGGCCATGGCATCGATGGCACGCGATTCCACCAGCACGCCGGCCTCAGCCAGGCTCTTGCACCAGGCGGTCTTGAGTGTGCTCCAGTCGCCCGGAAAGGTGATCAGGAGCGCCGCGTCGGCGTGTGCCAGGCGCGCCAGTTCCGCAAGTGCTTCGCCGCCGTCGCGTCCGGGCTTGCCGCCGGGAATGCGCAAGTCGATCAGGACGCGGTCGCCAAACAGCGACATGCCCGAAAGTTCGCTCTTCGGCCCGGCCCAGTCGAAATGCTGGGTTACTGAAAAAACCTTGCGATCGGTGAAGCCGCGCGCGCGCGCGGCTAAGCGGATGGCGTCGGCCGCTTCGAGGGCGCGCAGCGACTCTTCGCCGGTGACGGCGTACAAGGGCGCGAAGCCTTTCGCCAACTGCGCCGGCAGCTGCTCTGGTGTCAGGTTCATGCGGCTTGTGGGGCGTGCTTCGCCTCTACCTGTCGCGCTTCACGGTTTGTGCCGCTGCCATGCGGCGCAGTATCTGCTGCACCATGTCGGACTGCATGTCGCGATAGATCAGCGCTTCCTCGGTTTCCTTGGCCAGCACCTGATTGTCGTTGAACGGAAAATCGCGTTCGATCAGTAGCAGCACCGGTTCGACCAGGTCACGCCCCTGGCGGTCGGTGACGCGGAAATCGAAGTTGTATCTGAGGCGAAACTCGCGCACCCGCCCCGAACTCGATAGCGAGAGGATGGTCTTGCCTCGCAGTTCACGCAAAGGCAAGAGCACGGCTTCGCCATCTTCGCGGCGCGCCACCAGGCGGGTTTTAGTACCGGCGCGCAGGGTACGCTTGAGTTCCGCGCCCAACGGGCTGCTGTCGGGAAGATCGACAAACAGTGTCTCGTAGGGCAATTCGGCGCTGCCGCGTAGCGCAAAACCGCAGCCGGCCAGAAGCAAGCCCGCACTTGCCAGGGCAGCGGCGGCCAGGCGCCGCACAATCCTCGGGGTGCGCATCGGCGGTCTCTTCATCAGACCACGATATTGACCAGGCGCCCGGGGACTACCACGACCTTTTTCGCGGGCTTCCCTTCCATGAACCTGCTCGCGACCTCGGACGCGCAAGCCATGGCCTCGATCTCCTGCTTCGACGCGGCAGCCGGTACCGTGATACCGCCGCGGTGCCGGCCGTTGATCTGCAGCACCAGTTCGACCACGTCGGACTTGAGCGCATCCGCATCGACCTGTGGCCACGGTGCGTCGAGAATGTCGCCCATGGTGGAAGCGAAGCCCAGTTCCTGCCACAGGGCATGCGTGATGTGCGGCACCACCGGATTCAATGCACGCAACAGGATCGACAGCCCTTCGCGCACCACCGCCGCGGCCGCCGCCTCGCCGCGCGCCACGGCGTCGAGCGCGTTGAGGAGTTTCATCGCGCCCGAGACCACCGTGTTGTACTGGATGCGTGCGATGTCGAAGTCGATCTGTTTCAAGGTCGCATGCACGTGGAGCCGCTGTTTCTTCAGGGCCTCGGACAGGGTGCCGGCATTCAGCGTCGGGGCGCCCGCGATCGCGCCCGACCATGCGTGCGCAAAGGCCCACAGGCGCTTCAGGAAGCGCGTCGAGCCTTCGACGCCGGCGTCGCTCCACAGGAGAGTGTCTTCCGGCGGCGAGGTGAACATGGTGTACAGGCGTGCGGTATCGGCGCCGTACTTCTCGATCAAATCCTGGGGGTCGACGCCGTTGTTCTTCGATTTCGACATCGTGCCGATACCGTTGTAGTCAATCGCCAGGCCGTCGCTCTTGCGGGTGGCGCCGGTGATGCGGCCGTCGGGCCCGAAGATGTTCTCGACCTCGTCGGGCCAGAAGTATTCGATAGCGCCGCTTTCGGTCTTGCGCGAGTAAATGTGGTTAAGCACCATGCCCTGGCACAAGAGCTTGACGAAGGGCTCGTCGAACTTGAGCAGGCCCATGTCGCGCATCACCTTGGTCCAGAAGCGCGCGTACAGCAGATGCAGCACCGCATGCTCGATGCCGCCGATGTACTGGTCCATCGGCATCCAGTAGTCGTTGCGCGCATCGACCATGGCTGCGTCGCTGCCGGGCGAGCAATAGCGCATGAAGTACCAGGACGAATCGACAAAGGTGTCCATGGTGTCGGTTTCGCGCCGCGCCTGCTTGCCGCAGGTCGGGCAGGTGACGCCGGCGTGAAAGCCTTCATGCTTGACAAGCGGATTGCCGGAACCGTCCGGTATGCAGTCTTCCGGCAGGATCACCGGCAGGTCTTTTTCCGGCACCGGCACCGCACCATGCACCTCGCAGTGGATGATCGGAATCGGCGTACCCCAGTAGCGCTGGCGTGAAATGCCCCAGTCGCGCAGGCGCCAGGTGACTTTTTTCTCGCCCA
>JAYTDE010000953.1:0-1742 GCA_043736195.1 Burkholderiales bacterium
CGCGGCCTGAAGGTGGCCGCCGATATTGGCGGCACCTTCACCGACCTTGTTTTTCAGTGGGCCGACGGCACCCTGGACAAACGCAAGGTCCAAACCACACCGGACGATTTCGCACGCGCCATCGTCGATGCTGTAGCAGCATATCTGGATGAGCAGGGATTGCGCGGCCCGGAAATCGACGAAATCCTGCATGCCACGACCATTGCCACCAATGCCATCCTGGAGCGGCGCGGCGCAAAGACTGCACTCGTGACGACCGAGGGCTTTCGTGATGTGCTCGAGCTGCGACGTATTCGCATTCCCTATTCCTATGACCAGTCGTGGAGCAAGCCTGCGCCGATGGTGGAGCGCGAGTTCCGCTTCGAGGCCAGGGAACGGGTTGGCGCCGATGGTTCCGTCCTGACGCCGCTCGACCCCGATTCCCTGGTCGCTGCATTGGCGTCGATGCGGGCGAACGGCATCGAGTCGGTAGCCGTGTGTCTGCTGCACTCCTATGCCAACCCCGCGCACGAGCAATTGATCGCGGCGATCTTGCGCCGGGAGCTGCCAGGGGTGTCACTGTCTCTGTCGCACGAGATCCTGCCGGAGGTGCGCGAGTTTGAACGAACCAGCACCACCGTGGTGAATGCCTATGTCGCGCCGCTCATGGCGCGTTACCTCGCCGCCTTGAGGGTGCGCCTGGCCGACATCGGCACGCGCGCCCCGATCCTGGTGATGCAGTCCGCCGGAGGACTCATCAGCGCTGGTGCCGCAGCGGAAAACGCGGTGTGCGTGATCGAGTCCGGCCCGGCCGCGGGTGTCGTTGCCGCCGCCCGGATCGCCGAAGCGGCCGGGTACGCCAACGTGATCACGCTCGACATGGGCGGCACGACGACCAAGGCATCGATCATCGAGCAGCACGAGATTCTGCGCGCCAGCGAGTATGAGGTCGGCTCGGACATCTCGGTCTCGAGCCGGCTGGTGCGGGGCAATGGTTACCTGCTGAGGATTCCGGTCATTGATATTTCCGAGGTGGGGGCCGGTGGTGGCAGCATCGCTCGCATCGACGACGCCGGCGCGCTGCGCGTCGGTCCGCGCAGTGCGGGCTCCGTGCCTGGCCCGGCCGCCTATGGCAGGGGCAACCGTCAGCCGACCGTTACCGATGCCAATCTGGTGCTGGGTTATCTGGCCGGCGGGTCGCTGGCCGGTGGCAGCCTGTCCGTCGACATCGGCCTGGCCGAACTCGCCGTCGGAGAACATGTCGGGGCGCCTGCTGGCTTGAACCTGCTCGAGGCGGCTTGGGGAATCCACCTGATTGCCAACTCCAACATGGTGCGGGCGATCCGGACGGTGTCGGTCGAACGCGGACGCGATCCGGCGGATTTTGCCTTGATGGCGTTTGGTGGCGCCGGGCCGTTGCACGCCGCGGCCGTGGCCCATGATCTGGGCATGCGCAAGGTGCTTGTGCCACCGTCACCCGGCGTTTTCAGTGCTTTTGGATTGCTGCGCGCGTTGGTCGAGCAGCACGGGGCACGGTCCGTGTTGTGCAGCACCGCTGCGCACAATGCCGGGCGCATCGCAGCTGCCTATCGACAGCTTTCCGGCGACATCCGGGGCCGGCTGGAGAAAGAGGGAATCGCGCCGCATGCGATCACCTTGAGCGCCCGTGCCGATATCCGCTACCGCGGGCAGTCGGCTGAAATCTCCGTGCCCTTTTGCCACGACCGCGTGGATGCGGCGAGCCTGGCCGGCGTTACCGAAGC
>JAYTDE010000954.1:0-8246 GCA_043736195.1 Burkholderiales bacterium
GACCGGATACTTCGCTACGCGCGCAAATCAAATCCATTGGCACACAAGCCGATCTCAGCCGCGGCCGAAGCCGCGCGGCGCTCGCCACGCGTAGACCAGCCCCGCCCATCCCACAATGGTCGCCAGCGCGGCCAGTAACGCCCACCACACGCCCCAATCCACACTGAACCAGTAGATCAGGAGGAATGCGAGCGGATAAATCACGATGCCCTGGATCGCCGTGGCCAGCGCCGCAGCGGTGGCGGCCGCGCCAACGCGCGGTTGCATGAGGATGATTGAGGAGGTGAGCACCAGAGGAAAAGCGGCCAGCAAGCCGGTCCAGTCTGGCCCGATTGTGTGACTGAGCGTTACCACCGCACCGGCAACCAGCCCCACAAGCAGGGCGCGCAAGGGCAGGTCGAACCAGCGCTTTGCACCTGCCAGAAGCTTGCGGCCGGAGAGCGCATGCCGGGTCACGAGGGAACTGATCACCAGAGCCAGAGTACTCATCATCAGCAATGGCAGCGGCGCGGGATTCCAGCGCTGCTCAAACCACGCCACAAGGAACAATGCGATCAATGCCAGACCCAGGCTTGCCGGCATGGGCATGCGCCGTGCCAGCAACACATATACCATCCCGAACGCCGCCACAGCGGTATTGGCCGCAACGCTGCCAAGCGCGGCGGCGGCGATGAATTGTGGCGGCGTGGTGAGCGCAAGCATAAGGTACGCGGGGCCCACCGAAATCGGCATGGCCATGATCAGGCCGGCGACCAGTGGGCCGCTTCTCTCAGCCATGGTGGCAGCCGACACCACCACGGTGGCCGCGAAAATCACCTTGAGCGCGATCGTCAGCCAGAGCGGATAGTCGCTCACCTGCACTTACGATCCACCGATCGCAGGCCGGGCCGGCAACGGCAACGTGTCGCGAGTCAGCCCAGCCACGCGCGCGCGTTGCGGAACATGCGCATCCATGGCCCGTCTTCGCCCCAGACGGGCGGCGCCCAGGATTGCTGCACGGTTCGAAAGGCGCGCTCGGGGTGCGGCATGACGATGCCAAAGCGTCCGTCCGCGGTGGTGTAACCGTTGATGCCACCGGCCGAACCGTTGGGATTGTAGGGATAAGTCTCGGTAGGGGCGCCACGGTTATCGACGTAGCGGATCACGGGAATCGCCGCGCCCGCATCGCCGTGTTGCGAAAAATCGCAAAAACCTTCGCCATGCGCGGTTGGCACCGTGATGCGACTGCCGACCATGCCGCCGAAAAAAATCGAAGGCGAGTCCAGCACCTCGACGGTGACAAAGCGCGCTTCGAACTGCTCGCTGCGATTCTTTGTAAAGCGCGGCCAGGCATCGGCACCCGGAATCAGGCTGCCAAGGTTGGCCATCATCTGGCAACCATTGCAAACACCGAGCGCGAACACGTCGGGTCGCGCCAAGAAACTCTCGAAATCGGCACGTGCACGCGGATTGAACAAAATCGACTTGGCCCAGCCGGCGCCAGCGCCCAGCACGTCGCCATAGGAGAATCCGCCGCAGGCCGCGAACGCCTTGAAGTCCGCCAGCGAGACCCGCCCGCTGATGATGTCGCTCATATGCACGTCGTAGGCGGCAAAGCCGGCACGGTCAAAGGCCGCGGCCATCTCGACATGGCCGTTGACGCCCTGCTCGCGCAGAATCGCGATCTTCGGCCGCGCACCGGTGGCGATCATGGGGATCGCAATGTCGGCAGCCGGGTCGAAGCTCAATGACGGACGCAGGCCCGGGTCGTCGACATCGGCCGCGGCATCGAACTCCTGCTTCGCGGTCTGCGGGTTGTCGCGCAGCGCCTGCATACGATAGCTGGTCTCGCTCCAAACGCGCAGCAGTTCGGCGCGTGGCAGTGCGAATACCGGCTTGGCATTGCGCACAAAGCGAATCTCGTCCCGCTTGTTGGGCGAGCCGATCACGTAGGTGCATTTGCCCAGCCCCCATTGCTGCAGACGCGCGATGATCCCGTTGCGCTCACTCGACCGCACCTGAATCACCGCCCCGAGTTCCTCACAGAAAAGGGCCGCCAGCAGTTTGTCGTTGGCACGGCCCTTGAGCATGTCCGGCTTGATCTCGAAACCGTCATGGTCGGTACTCGCGGCATCCCAGCACACAGTATCCAGGTTGACCGTCACGCCGGTGTGGCCGGCAAAGGCCATTTCACAGACTGTGGTGAAGAGGCCGCCATCGGAGCGGTCGTGGTAGGCCAGCAAGCGGCCTTCGCCATTGAGAGTCTGGATGGCGTGGAAAAACGCCTTGAGGAGTTGCGGGTCGTCCAGATCCGGCACCACGTTGCCAAAGCGGTTCCAGGCCTGCGCCAACGCCGAGAATCCCATGCGTTGTTGCCCGCAACCCAGATCAAGCAGAATCAGCGAGGTCGGACCGGCATCGGTGCGCAACTGCGGCGTAGCCGAGCGCCGCACGTCTTGCACCGGCGCGAAAGCGGAAATGATCAGCGACAGCGGCGCGGTCATCTCGCGCGGCCCGTCGCCTTCGTCCCATGCCGTTTTCATCGACATCGAATCCTTGCCCACCGGAATGGCTACGCCGAGCGCGTTGCACAGTTCAAGCGTGACCGCCTTGACAGTCGCGTAAAGCGCCGCATCCTCACCGGTTTTCGCGTAACCGGCCGCCGCCATCCAGTTGGCCGACAGCTTGATGTGCTCAATGGCGCCAATGTCGGCGGCTGCCAGATTTGTGATCGCCTCGCCGACCGCCATGCGGCCGGACGCCGGCGCATCGAGCATCGCCAGCGGGGTACGCTCACCCATGGCGAATGCCTCACCTGCATAGCCCTTGAAATCACGCAAGGTCACCGCGCAGTCGGCCACCGGCACCTGCCAGGGCCCGACCATCTGGTCGCGTGAGCACAAGCCGCCCACGGTGCGGTCGCCGATGGCGATGAGGAATGTCTTGGCGGCCACCGCCGGCATGCGCAGGACGCGCGGCACGGCTTCGGTCAGGGTGATGTCAGCCAGGTCAAGACGCGGGAAATCGCGCGCCACGCTGCGCACATCGCGCAGCATCTTCGGCGGCTTGCCGAGCAATACCGAAAGCGGCATGTCAACCGGCGTGTTGCCGAACAGACGATCGTCGACGGTAAGTCTGCCGTCGACGGTGGCGCTACCGACCACGGCGAACGGGCAACGCTCGCGTCCGCACAACTGCCGGAATTCCTCAAGCCTTTCGGGTGCAATCGCCAGCACGTAGCGCTCCTGCGATTCGTTGCTCCAGATCTCGCGCGGGCTCATGCCCGGCTCCTCCGACGGCACATCGCGCAGTTCGAATCTGGCACCAATGCCGGGGCCTCCAACTTCGACCAACTCGGGAAACGCGTTCGAGAGCCCGCCGGCACCGACATCATGGATCGCCAGTATCGGATTGTGTTCCGCCATCTGCCAGCAACGGTCGATCACTTCCTGTGCGCGGCGCTCGATTTCGGCATTGCCACGCTGCACCGAATCGAAATCCAGATCGGCGCTATTGCTGCCAGCGTCCATGCTGGAAGCAGCGCCGCCGCCCATGCCGATCAGCATGCCGGGACCGCCAAGCTGAATCAGCAGCGTGCCGGCGCCGTATGGCAGTTTGTGGGTCAGCCCGTCGCTGATGGCGCCGACGCCGCCGGCGATCATGATCGGCTTGTGATACCCGCGCGTCTCGCCGGCGAAAGTCTGCTCGAATGTGCGGAAATAGCCGGCCAGGTTGGGCCGCCCGAATTCGTTGTTGAATGAAGCGGCACCGATCGGTCCATTCAGCATGATGTCAAGCGCACTGACAATGCGCCCCGGCTTGCCGATGGTGACCTCCCAGGCGTGGGTGAATTCCGGAATGCGCAGGTGCGAAACAGAAAAACCGCTCAAGCCGGCCTTCGGCTTGGCGCCACGGCCGGTCGCGCCCTCGTCACGAATCTCGCCACCGGAGCCGGTCGAGGCGCCCGAAAACGGTGAAATCGCGGTCGGATGATTGTGCGTCTCGACCTTCATCAGCGTGTGCGCAACCTCGTCGCGGTAAGCGTAGACACCGTCCGCGGCCGGATAAAAACGCGCGGCCGGGCCTCCCTGCATGACCGCCGCGTTGTCCGAATACGCAACCACGGTGCCAGCCGGGTTGGCCTTGTGGGTCTCGCGCACCATGCCGAACAGCGACAGCGCTTGCGCTTTGCCGTCAATGATCCAGTCGGCATTGAAAATCTTGTGCCGACAATGCTCGGAATTGGCCTGCGCGAACATCATCAATTCGACGTCGGTCGGGTTGCGCCGCATTTTCAGAAAATTGTCGGCGAGATAGTCAATCTCGTCAGCAGCCAGCGCCAGACCCATGTCGGCATTGGCGGCCTTAAGCGCCATGCGCCCCTGCCCCAGGAGATCGATTTGCGCCAACGGCCGTGGCGGATAGTGGGCAAACAGGGCGTCGGCGGCATCGAAATCGTCGAGTACCACTTCGGTCATGCGGTCGTGCACCGCTGCGCGTATGCGCGCGCGGTCGGCTGCAGAAAATTTCCCGATCAATCCCTTGCCAAACCAGTACGCGACACCTCTTTCAATGCGGCGCACCGAAACCAGACCGCAGGAGCGCGCGATCTCGGTCGCTTTCGAGGCCCAGGGAGAAACCGTACCAAAGCGCGGCACCACCAGAAACAAATCGCCACCTGCCGCTTTGCCGCGCGCCGGACCGTAGCAGAGCAAGGCCTCGAGCAGCGCCGCCTGGCCGGTATCCAGTGGCGCGTCGGTTTCGATGAAATGCCAATACTCCGTGTGCACCCGTGCGAAGCCCACATCTGCGAGCGCGGCCTTGAGTTTTTCGAGGCGAAACGAGGATAGCGCCGACGAGGCGCGCAGCTTCAGGATTGACGACATTTGGGGCGGAGGCGCCGGATTGCGCAGACGTGTCATCTGAGACAATGACAGAAGGAAAAATTATACTCTTGCGCTAGTGTAGTGCCCCTTAACCATTGCCAACCAAGGCCGATTCCATGCGCGATGAAACCAAGGCAGTCCATCTCGGCCGCCATCCCGAGCGCTTCGCCGGCACGGTCAACACCCCGGTATTCCGCGCCTCGACCATTCTTTCCGAAACGGTCGCCGACTGGGAACAGAAAAAGAAGGACCGCGCGCAAGACAAGCCGGGTACCTACTACGGCCTGATGGGCACGCCGACCAAGCATTTGCTCGAAGAAGCGCTGGCCGAGCTCGAAGGCGGCTACAAGTGCCAGATTTACCCCTCGGGCCTGGCCGCCTGCACCATTCCCATCCTGGGATATGTGCAAGCGGGCGAGCATATTCTGGTTCCCGACAACGTCTACTTGCCAACGCGCCGCTTTTGCAATCTGCAACTCAAGCGTCTGGGGATCGAAACCACGTTCTACGACCCGCAAGTCGGTGCCGATATCGCCGCGCTGATGCGGCCCAACACGCGCCTGGTCTTCGTCGAGTCGCCCGGCTCTCTCACCTTCGAAATCCAGGACATTCCGGCGATTACCGCCGCCGCGCACCGGCACGGTGCGCTGGTCATGATGGACAACACCTGGGGCACACCACTGTATTTCAAGCCATTCAAACACGGCGTCGACATTTCGATCCAGGCCACCACCAAATACATCGTGGGCCACTCCGACGTCATCATGGGCTCGGTAACTTGCACGCGCGAGGCATGGCCAGCCCTCAAAGCAGTGACCAACGACTATGGCCAGACGGCCGCTCCCGACGATTGCTATCTCGCCGCGCGCGGCCTGCGCACCATGGCCATGCGGCTGCCGGTGCATTGGGCCAATGGCGTGAAACTGGCGGAATGGATCGCCACACAACCCGAGGTCGAACGTGTGCTGCACCCCGCGCTGCCCGACAATCCCGGCCATGCCTTGTGGAAACGCGACTTCCATGGTGCATGCGGCCTGTTTGGCGTGGTCTTGAAGCCGATGCGCGTTCAGGCGCGCAACGCCCTGCTCGACGGGCTTGAACTCTACGGCATCGGTGCCTCCTGGGGTGGTTTCGAAAGCCTGGCCATGCCGTTTGACCCTGCCGAGATACGTAGCGCCACCCGCTGGCCATGGAACGGCCCATGCTTCAGGGTACATGCAGGCCTGGAACATGTGGATGACCTGCTGGCCGATATGCGCCAGGGCTTCGAACGCCTGCGCGCGGCGCTCTGATATCGTCCTGAATTTCGTTGACGGGCCTGTCGTGAAATTTTTGCATTGCAACAACGAAGATGCGGGAAGCCGCGCGACCTGACCGGACCAACAAGAACGCAACCGGGCGTAAATCCAACATAATTCGGCTTCAAATCAACAATTTCTTGCCAAATCAACCGATTCCATGCAAGATTCCAATTCGCGATATTCAAGTTAGTGACGTTGTTGTCTGGTTTTAGTACCCTGCGGTTTTTGTGGTACCTTTTCCTTCACACCCGCCGTCTTGATCATCGCCCTTTCAGGGGCAATCCCCTATTTTCATTTTTCAGGAGTTTCAAGACATGGCAACAGGTACCGTGAAGTGGTTCAACGACGCTAAAGGTTTCGGATTCATTACTCCGGACGGCGGCGGCGAAGATCTTTTCGCGCATTTTTCGGCGATCCAGGGCGCGGGTTTCAAGACCCTCAAGGAAAACCAGAAAGTCAGCTTCGACGTCACCGCTGGCCCCAAGGGCAAGCAAGCCTCGAACATCAAGGCGGCCGAGTAGTTGTTTTGGGCGCTGGCGTGGCTCAGTTGAAGCCACGCCTTCGATGCAAGCAAGCCCCGGCTTCCGAGCCTGCGGCTTTTGCACCTCAAGCGCCCTTCCGGAAAAGCCCGGCACACGCCGGGCTTTTCCTTTTCCCTTTTTGAATGAGAGGCATCGATTGGCCAAAGAAGAATTGATTGAAATGAATGGCGTGGTCTCAGAGGCCCTGCCCGATTCGCGTTTTCGCGTCACCCTTGAAAACGGCCATGAGCTGGTGGCTTACACCAGCGGACGCATGCGCAAGCACCATATCCGCATTCTCGCCGGTGACAAGGTCTCGCTGGAGCTTTCACCTTACGACATCAGCAAGGGCCGCATCACGTTTCGCCATCTCGACCGTCCCGGGCCGGCGCAGGGTCAGCGACCGCAACAACCGCGCCGCCGCTAGCCAGACTGTTTATGGGTCCAAGAAGCTGGCGCCCGCTTGGTGCCCCATGGGCTCTCACGATGCCGCCACGCCATCTGCGGCCACGAAGAAACGCGACAGCTTTGTAGCGGCGTCCAGACCTGCCAGAGCTTGCCTGGACTACTGAGAACCGCATAATTCGCGACAAAAACATGCCTCTGGTGTGGTAGTCATGTTTTTGGAAACGATCGACAGGCCGCGCCCGCGCTGTGTTGCGCAAGGCTTGCAAACACACTCATGCGTGCTGCAGCAGGTCAGCCGACCGCGGCTCGGATACATCTTCGTTCACCGCGAGTGCGCCCGGATGATCGCCCGCACGGCCGACCTCGACGATCTCGGTCACGTGGGTGAATTTGAACGGGTAGTCGCATTGATCGACACCCCAGCGCGCGACCGCTCGCACGATACCCATCGGCAACCCCGTCACGGCAAGAAAGCCCGCACCCCACCCTTCATCGACGCCGAAGCGATACGCCTCTTCGGGATTGTTGAACACTTTGGTGGTTCGCAGGGTGCGGCGCGACAGAACAACCAGCTCGGCGGCCTGGATATCGACGGCCATTTCGGCAAAGTCCCCCGGCACAGTCGACCGCGCCAGCGCCCGATCGGCCGCCCAGCCGATAAACCAACGCAAGGGATTGCCACTGCCACGAAAGCGCCGATCAAGCACCTCAAAGAATGGCGCGCCGCCTTCCTTGGTGGAAGTCACTATCGAAAGAACACCACCGGGCGCGAGTAATCCGCGCGCTTGCGCCAGCAGCGCCGGACGCGGCACATACGCGAGAATGAAATGGGCCAGTACCAAATCGAATTGCCCGGCAGCCAGATACTTGAGCGCGTGCTCGGCGTAGCCCTGCACCGGCGTCATCGGCACGCGACCTGCTGCTAAGCGCAGCATCGCCGGTGAAACATCCAGACCGGTCATGCGCAACGGCACCTGCATGGCCTGCATTTGTTCGAGCAAAGCCCCGTCGCCCACGCCAAGATCCGCCACCCTCAGTTCGTCGCGTCGTTCCGCCCAGCGCTCGCGCAATGCCTGGCCTACGATCTTGTTCTTGGCGGCAATGATGCCTTCACTCGAATTGTAGCCGCGCGCCACCGCGTCGTGCACGCG
>JAYTDE010000955.1:0-4879 GCA_043736195.1 Burkholderiales bacterium
TCCATCAGGTAGCGATAGTCGCGATAGGCCTCGTAGAACTCCATCATCGTGAATTCCGGATTGTGGCGGGTCGAGATGCCTTCGTTGCGAAAGTTGCGATTGATCTCGAACACCCGCTCGAAGCCGCCCACCACCAGGCGTTTGAGGTAAAGCTCCGGGGCGATGCGCAGGAACAATTCCATGTCGAGCGCGTTGTGGTGGGTCTTGAAAGGCTTGGCCGCGGCGCCGCCGGGTATCGGATGCATCATCGGCGTCTCGACTTCAAGGTATTGCCGGCCCACCATGAAGGCCCGCATCGCGGTCACCACTTGCGAGCGCACGATGAAGGTCTTGCGCGATTGCTCGTTGGTGATCAGGTCGAGGTAGCGCTGCCGATAGCGCGCCTCCATGTCGGTCAGGCCGTGGAATTTTTCGGGCAGCGGACGCAGCGCCTTGGTCAACAGGCGCAATTCACGCACATTGACCGACAGTTCGCCTTTCTGCGTGCGAAACAGGACGCCGCGTGCGCCGACGATGTCGCCCAAGTCCCAGTGCTTGAAGTCGGCGTGCGCCTCGGGTCCGATGCCCTGGTCGTTGATGAACAACTGGATCTGGCCGCTGCCGTCCTGCACGGTGGCGAACGAGGCTTTGCCCATCACGCGCTTCAACATCATGCGCCCGGCGACGGCGACTTCGATGTTGCTGGCCGCCAGCGCGTCGCGGTCGGCGGCGGCGTGGGCCAGGTGAAGTTCGCCGGCGTGTTCGGTGCGGATGAAGTCGTTGGGAAAGGCAGGCGTGCCGCGCTTGCGGATTTCGGCCAGCTTGGCGCGGCGCTCGGCTACGATCTGGTTTTCGTCCTGGAGCAGTGGGGCGATCGAAGTGGGTTCCATGAAGATCAGCTAAAGAAAGAAAAGCGCAACGTCAACGCTACTTTTGAACGGTCAGAAAACGGCATCCCGCAGCCGCCAAGCTGCCGTGGTTTCCGGCAAATCCGGCAAGCATCTCGAGGCCGACGAGATTGCCTTACGCAGACATGGTTGCGGCGTGCCAGCACCAATCGACGCGGCCTGCTCACGATGGCGTCATGCGATCGAGGCGTCAAGAAAATCGATACCGCGATACAAATCGGCAATCGAGAGGTTCAAGGGAATGCAGGTCAGTTCAAGAGTATCGGCAGGACCCAGCATGTTCATGCCCCAGTCGCGCATGTTCAAGCGGCGATAGTGCTCGACCAGAATTTCGTCCTGGGCGATCAACAGGCATTCGCGCAGCATCGGCAGCTTCTGGTAGGCGATGAGCTTTTCACGCCGGTCCAAAAGCATGGTGGAAGGCGACATCACCTCGGCGATCATGCAGGGCGAGGTCTTGAACATCGGATCGCTATCTTGTGGATCGCACACCAGCATGACATCAGGGTAATAGTAGATGGAGCCGCCATCCAGTCGCAGGCGCATGTCGCCGATAAAAGGGCGGCAGGCGCCGCGTTGCGAGGCATGACATGCGGCGAACAAATTCCCGGCGATGGTGTTGTGGCGTTCACTCGCCCCAGCCATCGCATGGGCTCGATGGCCGACGAACTCGTGTTTGACCGTGCTCGTGGCTTCAGCGGCGAGGTAGGCGTCTTCAGAAATCGGCTTGATGAGCGCAAAACCCATGGCGGTGAGAGCGGTCGGATGGTGGTTCGACTATAGCGCAAACGCAGCGCGCTTCGGCTACACGCGCTTCTTCAACGAAGCGCTGATGAATTCGTCAAGATCGCCGTCGAGCACCGACTTGGTGTTGCTGATCTCGACATTGGTGCGCAGATCCTTGATGCGCGACTGGTCAAGCACGTAGGAGCGGATCTGGTGGCCCCAGCCGACATCGGTCTTGGAGGCTTCAAGGTTGTCCTGCTCGGCCTGGCGCTTGCGGATTTCCAGTTCGTATAGCCGCGACTTCAACTGCGCCATGGCCTCGGCGCGGTTGCGGTGCTGCGAGCGGTCGCTCTGGCACTGCACCACGATGTTGGTTGGCACATGCGTGATGCGCACCGCCGAATCGGTCTTGTTGATGTGCTGGCCACCGGCGCCGGAGGCGCGATAGGTATCGACCCGCAAGTCGGCCGGATTGATGTCGACTTCGATCGATTCATCGACCTCGGGGTAGACGAACACACTGGCGAATGAGGTGTGGCGGCCGCCGGCGGAATCGAAAGGTGACTTGCGCACCAGCCGGTGTACCCCGGTTTCGGTGCGCAACATGCCGTAGGCATAGTCGCCGGTGACCTTGATGGACGCCGATTTGAGACCGGCCACTTCGCCCGCCGACTCTTCGAGAATTTCCGGCTTGAAGCCCTTGCGTTCGCAATAACGCAGGTATTGGCGCAGCAGCATCGAGGCCCAATCCTGGGCCTCGGTACCGCCGGCACCGGCCTGGATGTCGACGAAGCAGTTGTTGGGATCGGCCGGATTGTCGAACATGCGGCGAAATTCGAGGTCGGCGACCGCGGCATCGATGCCCGCCACATCGTCGGCTACCGACTTGACCGTGGCCTCGTCATCATCGTCGCGCCCCAGTGCGAACAACTCCGCAGCATCGGTCAGGCCCTGGCCGATGCGGTTCAGGCTGCCGACAGTGGCGTCGAGCGCCTTTTTCTCGCGCCCCAGTTCCTGTGCGCGCTTGGCGTCATTCCACAACGTGGGATCTTCGAGGGCGGCGTTGACCTCGGTCAGGCGCGCGAATTTGGCGTCGAAGTCAAAGATACCTCCGCAAGTCTTCACTGCGGATTGCCAAGTCCGCGAGCTTGGCCTGGAGGGTGTTGACGAATTCGGCTTCCATGATGTGCCCTGCGGCAATGCTATAAAGCCAGTAATTATACGCGGTGGGGCACAGCCTCCCACGCTTCGACGTATATGCCGGGCCGCGACAGCCCGTTGAATTCATCCACGCCGAGTCTGAACGCGATGCGCGCGGCGTCAGGCAGGCGCGCGGTCGCGTTGAACTGGATCGCCTCGATGCTGCGACCCTCCTGGGCCAGCGTGAGCTTGAGGTGGCGCTCCTTGATCAGACGCTGGCCGGTAACGCGGAAGGTGTCCGCGAAGGTCGGTGCCGGAAAACCCTGGCCCCATACCTCGTCGTCCAGCGCCCGCACGAAATTCAGGTTCAGGTAGGCCGGTTCGAGGGCACCATCGGTGAGGACTTGCGACGACAGGTCGGCCGGAACCAGCATTCGCGCGGCGGCGTCTTCGAAGGCGCCGGTGAACCTGTCGAGGTCGTGTGCCGCGATGGTCAGGCCGGCGGCCATGGCATGGCCGCCGAAGCGCCGCAGCAGCCCCGGATGGGACTTGCTCACCAGGTCCAGACAGTCGCGCAGGTGCAAAGCCGCGATCGAACGGCCGGAGCCCTTGAGTTCGCCGTTCTCGCCGGGGGCGAACACGATCGCCGGGCGGTGATACAGGTCCTTGAGGCGCGAAGCGACGATTCCCACCACACCCTGATGCCAGGTGCTGTCGAACAGGCACAGCGAAAAGCGGCCGCCGGGGTCGGCCAGGTCGAGCGTGGCCAGCGCCTCTTCACGCATGCGTGCCTCGATTTCGCGGCGCTCGCGGTTCAGCGTGTCGAGGCGCTCGGCCAAGGCGAGGGCGCGCGGCGCATCGCGGGCCAACAGGCATTCGATGCCCTGCGACATGTCGTCTAAGCGCCCGGCGGCGTTCAGGCGCGGGCCAGCGGCGAAACCGAAATCGAAAGCGCCGGCGCGTGCAGTGCCGCGACCGGCGATGGTAAGCAGGGCGCCGACGCCGGGGCTGGCGCGGCCGGAACGCACCCGCTTCAAACCCTGCGCCACCAGGATGCGGTTGTTGTGATCGAGCCGCACCACGTCGGCCACCGTCCCGAGTGCGACTAAGTCAAGCAGGCTGCCAAGATTGGGTTCGGCCCCGGTGAACGCCTGGCGTTTGCGCAGCTCCGCGCGCAGCGCCAGCAGCACATAGAACATGACGCCAACCCCGGCTAAGCTCTTGCTGGGGAAGTCGCAGCCAGGCTGATTCGGATTGACGATGCATGCGGCCGCGGGCAACTCCGCCCCCGGCAGATGATGGTCGGTGATGAGTACGGCCATGCCGCGCGCATTCGCCGCGGCCACGCCATCAATGCTGGCGATGCCATTGTCGACTGTGATGATGAGAGCGGGCTTGCCCAGCCGCGGGTGGTCCGCGGCCAGCGCCACCACCTCGGGCGTGAGGCCGTAACCCAGCTTGAAGCGGTCCGGCACCAGGTAGTCGACGCGCGCGCTTGAGCGGGTCGCCTGGATCAGCGCGCGCAGACCCTGAATGCCCACCGCGCATGCGGTGGCGCCGTCGCAGTCGTAATCGGCGACGATCAGCATGGATGCACCGGCTGCGAGCGAGTCGGCCAGGAGTTCGGCGGCGCGCGTGCTGTTCATGAGTCGGGCCGGGTCGATCAGGCCGGACAGCGACAAGTCGAGATCCGGGCGCGCGACGATGCCGCGCGCCGCGTAAATGCGCGCCAGTACCGGATGCACCCCCTGTTGTGCCAGCATCAGGCTGTTGCGTTCGGAATAGGGGCGCGCAACGATGCGCGGCGGGGTGTCGGCCATGCGGCGATTTTACTGGTCGCTAGCGCGGCTGACGATTCCGCGTCAGGGCGCGGGCGCCGCTACGCCGCCCCGCAGCAGGCGCCGCGCCAGGCCACCACGACGCAGCAGGCGCCACGGATCGGGTCTGAACAGGTCGACGCTGGCGCGAGTGGTGCCGAGCAGAAGCGTGAGTCGGCAGGTGCTGTGCTGCTGACTCGCGCGATGCCGCAGGGGCTCGATCCAGAGTTCTTCAAACCAGGGCAGGAATGATTGCGCATCGAGCATGCGCGCATCCAGATCGAAAGCCAGCGGTCCGCTTGAGGCCGG
>JAYTDE010000956.1:0-4134 GCA_043736195.1 Burkholderiales bacterium
ATGAACTGCTGTGGTTCCTCAACGGCGAGACCAACATTCGCTATCTCAAGGAAAACGGCGTTTCGATCTGGGATGAATGGGCGGATGCCAACGGTGAACTTGGGCCGGTGTACGGCTCGCAGTGGCGTTCATGGCCCGCACCCGACGGCGCGCACATCGACCAGATCGCGCAAGTTTTGAAAGCCCTGCGCGAAACCCCGGATTCGCGCCGCATGATTGTGTCGGCCTGGAATGTGGGCGAGATTCCGCGCATGAAGTTGCCGCCTTGCCATGCCTTGTTCCAGTTTTATGTGGCGCCGGGTGCCACCCCCGAGGCACCCGGTCGCCTCTCGTGCCAGCTCTACCAGCGCAGTGCCGATATTTTCCTGGGCGTACCGTTCAACATCGCCTCCTATGCCCTGCTCACGCACATGGTGGCGCATCAGGTCGGGCTCGACCCCGGCGATTTTGTATGGACCGGTGGCGACTGTCACTTGTACCTGAATCATCTCGATCAGGCACGCGAGCAATTGGCTCGCCCGCTACTGCCGTTGCCGCGACTCAGGTTCGCGCGCAAGCCGGCGACCCTGTTCGACTATCGCTACGAGGATATCGAAATTCTCGACTACCAGGCCCATCCGCACATCAAGGCGCCGGTTGCTGTTTAGCGCCGAACTTCGGAAGCGATGCAACTCTCGATGATCGTCGCGATGGCGGCCAACCGCTGTATCGGGCGCGACAAGCGCATGCCATGGCACCTGCCCGCCGACCTCGCGCATTTCAAACGCACTACCATGGGCTGCCCGGTGATCATGGGTCGCAAGACATTCGAATCGATTCTGACGACTCTCGGCAAGCCTTTGCCTGGACGGACCAGCGTGATCGTTTCGCGCAACCCGGCGTATCGCACCCCGGAGTTTGACGAAGCGCGCTCGCAAACGCTCTATGTAGTAGATTCACCCGCCGCAGCTATCGAGGCTGCGCAAGCCAGCGGCGTGCCCGAGGCTTTTGTCATCGGCGGGGCGGAGATTTATCGCGCGCTGCTGCCGGTCGCGCAGCGGCTGGTGGTCACCGAGATCGACCGGGCTTTTGACGGCGATGCTTTTTTCCCAGTTATTTCCGAAGATTTATGGCTCGAAGTTGCGCGCACAGCGCAACCGCAAGCCGGCAAGCCCGCAGTCGATTTCGACTTCGTCGAATACACAAGGAGAACCACATCATGAGCGCAGGCGGCTTTCACGTGCACGGCCCGCACGACCACGCGGTTGAACATGCGGCCCAGGATTCGCACCATGCGGACGACGGTTTCGGCGGGCGACTGGCGGTCGCCACCGCGGTATTGGCGACGGTTGGTGCGCTGTTCTCCTATCAGGGCGGCGCCACGCAAAACAACGCGATGATTTTCAAGAACAACGCCGCGATCAAGAAGACCGAAGCCTCGAACCAGTGGAACTACTACCAGGCCAAGAGCAGCAAGCAGAATCTGGCCGAACTCGCCATGGCCCTGCCGGGGGTGGATATCGAGAAGTACAAAAAGGAAGTCGCGCGCTACAAGAGCGAGAAGGACGACATCAAGAAGGATGCCGAGAAACTCGAGGCCGAATCGAAAAAATGGGATGACGAGTCCGAAAAGCAGATTCATCTGCACCATCGCTGGGCGCAGGCAATGACCGTGATCCAGGTGGCGATCGCGCTGGCCGCCATCACACTGATCACCAAGAAGAAATGGATGCAGACCGGCGTGTTTGTCGCCGCCGCCGCCAGTGCGGTGCTGGCGACCATGGCAGTGTTGCATCTGTGACACGACAGCCGGCGCACCAGCGCGCCTGAGACATTTTTTCGTCGAATCCAGCGCGGATTCGTCTTACACTTCGCAGCGCGGCCGGATCATCCCGGCCGCGCTTTCTTTTGCAGGAGCCGCCGGCCATGAAATTCCGCTTTCCCATCGTCATCATCGATGAAGACTTCCGCTCCGAAAACACGTCCGGCCTGGGCATTCGTGCACTGGCCGACGCCATCGAGAAGGAAGGCATGGAGATCCTCGGCGCCACCAGCTACGGCGACCTGTCGCAATTCGCACAGCAGCAATCGCGCGCCTCGGCCTTCATTCTGTCGATCGACGACGAGGAATTCACGCCCGGCCCCGAGCTCGACCCGGCGGTACTGAACTTGCGCAAATTCATTGAGGAGATCCGCTTCAAGAACGCCGAGATTCCGATCTATCTGTATGGCGAAACCAAGACCTCGAGTCATATCCCGAACGACATCCTGCGTGAACTGCACGGCTTCATCCACATGTTCGAGGACACGCCGGAATTCGTCGCGCGTCACATCATCCGCGAAGCCAAGAGTTATCTTGACTCGCTGCCGCCGCCGTTTTTCCGCGCACTGGTGCATTACGCGCAAGACGGCTCGTATTCCTGGCATTGCCCGGGGCACTCCGGCGGCGTGGCCTTTCTCAAGTCGCCGATCGGCCAGATGTTCCATCAGTTCTTCGGCGAAAACATGTTGCGCGCCGACGTCTGCAACGCCGTCGAGGAGTTGGGCCAGTTGCTCGACCACACCGGCCCGGTGGCGGCTTCCGAGCGCAACGCGGCGCGCATCTTCAACGCCGATCACTGCTTTTTTGTCACCAATGGCACCTCGACCTCGAACAAAATGGTGTGGCATTCGACCGTCGGCCCCGACGACATCGTGGTGGTGGACCGCAATTGCCACAAGTCGATCCTGCACTCGATCATCATGACAGGCGCCATTCCCGTATTCCTCACGCCCAAGCGCAACCACCTGGGCATCATCGGCCCGATTCCGCTGGAGGAGTTCCGGCCCGAGAACATCCAGAAGAAGATCGACGCCAATCCCTTCGCCAAGGCGGCGCAGGCCAAACATCCAGAGCGCACGCCGCGCATCCTGACCATCACCCAATCGACCTACGACGGCATCATCTACAACGTCGAGATGTTGAAGGAGATTCTGGGCACCTACATCGACACGCTGCATTTCGACGAAGCCTGGCTGCCGCACGCCACCTTCCATGATTTCTACAAGAACATGCATGCCATCGGCCGCGACCGGCCGCGCAGCAAGGAGCCGCTGATCTTCGCCACCCATTCGACCCACAAGCTCTTGGCCGGAATTTCGCAGGCCTCGCAAATCCTGGTGCAGGAATCCGAGACGCGCAAGCTGGACCGCCACGTGTTCAACGAGGCCTACCTGATGCACACCTCGACCTCGCCGCAGTACGCCATCATCGCCTCATGCGATGTGGCCGCCGCAATGATGGAGCCGCCGGGCGGCACCGCGCTGGTGGAGGAATCGATCAGCGAAGCACTGGATTTCAGGCGCGCCATGCGCAAGGTCGACGACGAATGGGGCAAGGACTGGTGGTTCAAAGTGTGGGGGCCCAACAACCTGCAGGCCGAAGGCATTGGCAAACAGGAAGACTGGATGCTCAAGACCAATGACAGGTGGCACGGCTTCGGCGACCTGGCGCCGGGCTTCAACATGTTGGACCCGATCAAGGCCACCATCGTCACGCCGGGGCTGGATGTCACAGGCAAGTTCGCCAAGACCGGGATACCGGCCTCGATCGTCACCAAGTTCCTGGCCGAACACGGCGTGATCGTCGAGAAAGCGGGTCTCTATTCGTTTTTCATCATGTTCACCATCGGCATCACCAAGGGCCGCTGGAACACGCTGGTCACCGCCTTGCAGCAGTTCAAGGACGACTATGACAAGAACGCGCCCTTGTGGCGCATCCTGCCGGAATTCTGCAAGGCGCACCCTAAATATGAGCGCACGGGACTCAAGGACCTGTGCCAGCAGATTCATGAGATGTACAAGGCCGGCGACGTGGCGCGCCTGACCACCGAGATGTATGCGTCCGACATGCTGCCGGCGATGAAGCCTTCCGAGGCATTCGCCATGATGGCGCACCGTGAAATCGACCGCGTGTCCATCGACGACCTCGAGGGCCGCGCCACCAGCGTACTTCTGACGCCATACCCGCCGGGTATACCGCTCCTGATCCCCGGCGAGCGCTTCAACCGCACCATCGTCGAATACCTGAAATTCGCGCGCAGCTTCAACGAAAGATTTCCCGGCTTCGACACCGACATTCACGGACTGGTCGAAGAAACCTTCGACAGCCCGAAA
>JAYTDE010000957.1:0-3766 GCA_043736195.1 Burkholderiales bacterium
GGCGGCGTCTTGCCCGGTGCCAAAGTCACATCGATCATCGCGCAGGTGCGCGGCATTCCGGAAGGGCAGGATTCAATCAGCCCGAATCGCCATCACGACATTGCGAATGTCGACCAGTTGCTGGACAAGATCGCGCATATCCGCTCCGTGACCGGCAAGCCGGTCGGCGTGAAGACCGCGATCGGCGGCTGGCGTTTCGTCAACGACCTGTGCGACGCGATCAACCGGCGCGGCCTCGACCTGGCGCCTGATTTCCTGGTGATCGACGGCGGCGAAGGCGGTACCGGCGCGGCACCGCAGGCGCTGGCCGATCACGTGGGACTATCGATCGACGAAGCCTTGCCGCGTGTCGCCGATTCGTTGCTGCAGTCGGGCCTCAAGGACCGCGTGCGCCTGGTGGCCTCGGGCAAGATCGTCACCTCGGCGCGTGCCGCCTGGGCCTTGTGCGCGGGGGCGGACTTCATCAACTCGGCGCGCGGCTTCATGTTTTCGCTGGGCTGCATCCAGGCGCTGCGCTGCCACCAGAACACCTGCCCGACCGGTATCACCACCCACAATGCGCGCCTGCAACGCGGCCTGGTGGTCGAGGAGAAATTCATCCGCGTGGCCAACTACTGCCTCAACATGAACAAGGACATCGACATGATCGCGCATTCATGCGGTCTTACCCATGCGCGTGAATTTCGTCGCGAACATGTGCGCCTGGTGCAGCAGGGCGGCATGTCGCAGGCGCTCAACATGTTGTATCCCTACCCCGAACCGCGGCGTCGCGCGGCTTGATCCGGCGCGCGCTTGCCGTCTATATCGCGTTTGGGCCGTGCGCAGCCCAGTGATTGAACAACAATCGCGCACGGTCGATGGTTTCGCCCGCGGTCAGGCCGGCGGGGCCGATACCGTCGGCGACGAGCGCGTCGGCCGCCGCGCCGTGCAGGTAGACCGCGCATTGCAGCGCGGCCAGCGGCGCGATGCCCTGCGCCGCCAGCGCGCCGATCAGGCCGGCCAGCACGTCGCCCATGCCGCCTGAGGCCATGCCGGGATTGCCGGTGGGATTGATCCACCAATGGCCGTCGGGTGCGGCGATCACGCTGCCGGCCCCCTTGAGCACCACCCAGCCACGGTATAGCCGCGCCAGCGCGCCAGCCGCTGCAATGCGGTCGTCCTGAACCGCATCAATGGATTGACCCAACAGGCGTGCCGCTTCCAGCGGGTGCGGTGTCAGCAACGTTGGTTCTTTGCGGCGCGTGATCGCCGCCGCAAGCTTGGCATCCTGCGCCAGCAGGTTGAGCGCGTCGGCGTCCAGCACCAGCGGGCATGCGAGCAAGGCGGCGCGTGCCAGCAGGGCGCGCGCGGCATCGCTCTGACCCAGGCCCGGGCCAAGCACGGCCGCATCCAGCGCGCCGCCCAGCACCTGGTCGGCACTGCGCAGCATCAGTTCGGGTTGCAGCGGATCGACCGTCAGGCCGTTATCGAGCATGCCCACCAGCACCCGCCCTGCGCCCAGCTTCAGTGCGGCGCGCCCGGCCAGCAATACGGCGCCTGCCATGCCGGCGGCGCCACCGATGATGCCGGCGCTGCCATACGAGCCCTTGTGGCTGTTGCGTACCCGTGGCACCAGCGCCGACCGAAACGCTGCGCGTCCCAGCAGGGCGCCAGTATCCGCGTTCGGCGGCGGCGTGGGCCGCAGGTCAAGCGTGGCCAGCGTCACACAACCGGCGTGGTCGACGCCGTGGTGGGTATGCAGTCCGGGCTTGTCGGCGATGAAGCTCAATGTGCGCGTCGCGCGCATTGCAACCCCGTGGATGCGGCCCGTATCGGCATCCAGGCCTGATGGGATATCCAGCGCCAGCACCGGGACTGCGGCGGCATTGACCGCCTCGATCCAGCTCGCATAGGGCGCGGCCAGTGGCCGTGCCAGGCCGATGCCGAAGATGGCGTCGATCACCAGGTCGAAGCCGCCCGGACTGGGCAAATCTGTAACGCTGCTTCCACCTGCGGCATGCCATGCAGATGCGGCAGCGCGTGCATCGGCCGGCAGGTTCTTGGGGTCGGCTGCACAACAGAGCGTTACTTCGAAGCCCCATTGTGCGAGGTGGCGGGCGGCCACATAGCCATCGCCGCCGTTGTTGCCGGGGCCTGCCAGCACCAGCACCCGAGCGGGTTGCCGCGTCGCGCCCGCCAGCATGTCGCGTGCGGCGCCGGCCGCGGCCAACCCGGCACGTGCCATCAAGGGCAAGCCGGCCGTGAGCGCGGCCGCTTCGATCGCTCGAATCGCCGCCGCGCGCAGCAACAGGCTCACCGGAGTACCCACCTGTCACTGCGTGACATCCTCCCCAAGGGAGGAGGAGCGCTCCCTTGGGGCGGCCGCGCGTGAGCGCTCATTGGCCTGACACGCCGCGCATATGGGAGACGATGTCGGCTTCGCTCACGACTTCTGCGTACTTGGCTTGAAGATCGAACAGGTTGGCCTCATGCGGACGCGGGTCGCGGTCGCCGACGGCGTCGCGTACCACGAAGGGAATGAAGCCGTACTGGCAGGCGTCAAGCGCCGTGGCGCGCACACAACCACTGGTCGATACGCCGGTAATGATGACTGTATCGATACCCTGCGCGGTCAGGGTCGGGCCTAAGGTGGTGCCGAAAAAGGCCGACGCATATTGCTTCAGCAGCAGCCATTCGCCAGGCCGCGGTTCGAGTCCGTTGCAGTACTCACCCAGGCGCGAACCGCGGTCGAATACCTTGAGCGCGCCGACCTTGCGGTAGAAGACGCCGCCATTGATGCCGCCCGGCTCGTATTCGACGCCGGTGAAAATCACCGGAATGCCGGCTGCGCGTGCCGCTGCCAGCACCCGCTTGGCCGATTCGAACGCGCTCTCGCAACCGGCATAGAGCGGTGAGCCCTTCTCGATGTAGGCGCGCACGAAGTCGACAATCACCAGGGCCGGGCGGCGGCCGAAGGCCAGCTTGCCGCCGAAACCCGCCTCCTTATAGTCGGCGCCGAGATCGGCTTTTTCGCTTTGGGTCATGGCAGGCCTCAGGTTTCGCGATACTTCGCTTCGAAGCGGTAGACGTCGTCAAAATTCAAGAGTCCAGTCAAGTCCTTGAACTCGATCAGCGGCGCGTCAAGGGTTACGCCGTCACGCGCCGGCAGCAACGACGCATAAGTCTTTTGCAGCGCATGCACCGCAGCCATCAGGCTGGTGGCCGGATAGATGGCCAGACCGAAGCCAAGTTCTCTCAGTCGCGCGCGCGGCAGCACCGGCGTGCGGCAGGACTCGACGCAATTGATCAGGAGCGGCTTGCCGCAGGATTCGCCCAGGCGTTTGCAGGTCAGCGCCATTTCGTCTTCCGATTCGGGCGACTCGACGAACAGCACATCGGCGCCGGCCGCTGCATAGGCTTCGGCGCGCTTCAAGGCCTCTTCAAGCCCGAGGGTGGTGCGCGCGTCGGTGCGTGCCACGATCTGGAAGTTCGCATCCTCGCGCGCATCCGCCGCCACGCGGATCTTGGCCACCATGTCGGCCAGCGGAATCACCCGTCGGCCCAGAGTATGGCCGCACTTCTTGGGAAACTCCTGGTCTTCCAGCTGAATACCGGAGGCGCCGGCCCGCTCATAGCCGCGTACCGTGTGGCGCACGTTGAGCAGCCCGCCGTAGCCGGTATCGCCGTCGCAGATGATCGGTTTCCCGATGTTGTCGCAGATGCGCTCGACGATCGCCACCATGTCGGTGTAGGTGGCAAGGCCGGCGTCTGGCAGGCCATAGGCCGA
>JAYTDE010000958.1:0-2002 GCA_043736195.1 Burkholderiales bacterium
CTTCCCAGTCGACGCCGGCAAAATATGCCTTCGCAAGGGCGTCAAACGACTCAAGATAGCGCGCCGACCAGTGCGGGCGCCAGACGCATTTGAGCAGCAGATGATTCAGGCAAAACGCCAGGTCAAAGGCCGGATCGCCCCACCAGGCGCACTCGGCATCCAGAAACACCGGCCCCAGCGGACTATCGAGGATGTTTTTCGGACTCACATCACCATGCACCAGGGCCTTCTTGTTGGCCTGGGTCTGCGCGATCAGGGCCATCAGCCGTGGCGCGCAGTCGGGATGACGGGTCGCGGTGGCTGCCAGGTAGGGCTCCAGCCGGATCGGATAAAAAATGTGATCGGTCGCGAAGCGCTGCGCCAGCGCCGGATCAGCCGCGCTGCTTGAATGAATGCGCGCCAGTACCGCGCCCACGCTGGCGGCAAACGCCGATTCGATGCGGCCGTCGCGCAACTCGGTCTTCCACAGCGGATGCTGCGCCGGCTCCAGATAGGCCATCGCGAACCAGCCCTCCGCGGACCGATCCGCGAGGATCTCCGGCACCGCCGCAGGCACAATCCGCGCCACCGTTTTCATCCAGTCGACTTCACTCCTGTTGCGCGCGACCGGGGCGCGCCAGTCGGCGGCGACCTTCAGCTTCTCCAATGCGCGCTTGACGCAAAATCTCCGGCCTTCGACCGTCACCAGGGAGATGTCGGAAGAGACGCCACCGGTAAGCGGTTCAATGGTGCAGGTGGCACCAGGTGGCAGCAGGCCGGCACGCTCCAGATCAAGATTCAGCGAGTGCATACGATCACCGCCGGTTCGCCGACCCGGCGCGCAAGCAACGCACACACTTCAGTCACCACCGGCCAGGTGGTCAGCCGGCGGATGCGCGGATTGGCGGCAAGCCATGCCAGCACCGGCTGATTCCCGATGTCCGCGCGATTGAACAGCGCCAGCAGGGGACCGCTATCGGCGGCGACGCTTTTCACCCAGCGCTTCCACCAAATGCTGTTTGCGGTTTGATGCCAAATCAGCCGGGCCGGCATGGCGCGCGAACAGGTCGCGACCCAGCTCATACGGCGAGGCCAAAGCTGCCAGGTAGGCGCGCAGGGCATCGCGCACCAACACGCTCTTGGGCCGTCCCAGCGCGGCACTGCGCGCGCCCAGTGCTTTTTCCAGTGCAGGTTCAAGCTTGATGGTAAGTGTCATGGTCGCGTTGCGTCGATCAAGTATTAGCATTCACATTACCATGGCGGCGTCCAGGCTTGCATGGCTCCTGGGAGCGCTGGCGCGATGCCGCGGCGACCTTCAATTGCCGCGTCGGCTGCGCAGGCGTTGCCATCCCAGCACCAGACTTACCGCCGCCACGCTGGCCAAGGCCCCAGCTACGAAAGCGAGACTCGGGCCTGAGCGCGCCAGCAGAGAGGCGAACACGAAGAAGTAAGTGGTGAATCCCAGCAGCCCGAGCGCAAACCCCGACAGCAGGCGGGCGGTGGCCTCCGCTCCGTGCAGGGCCAATGTGAACACCGGCAGCACCGAAGCGGTGATCGGAAACACCAGCAGCACCCCGCTCACCCGTGGTCCGAAGGTTTCGGCACCGAACATCGCGGCTGCCGCCAGCACCAGTGCCGCCGCCATGCGCACCGCGATCTCGATTGCCGGAATCGGCGCCAGGGCGGCCGGCGTGCGGGCCTTTGGCATCAGGCAAGCCAGCAGCAGGCCCAGACCCAGGGCAAGCACATAGCCGGTGAGGCCGATGATCGCCCAACCGGTCAACACCCAGGCGACCGCGACACAGCCGGCCCATGCACACAACAGGCAGGCGATCCACTGCCAGGGCCCCTCGCAGACACGCGCCAGCCACGCATAGATCATGCAATGCGCAGCCACTGCGGGCGAGCCGGCCATGATCAGCCATGAGATTTCCAGCACCAGCTCGCGCGGTGCGTCCTGCGCCAGAAACAGCATAATCGGCGCGGCAATCAACGGAAAGCCGCCAATCAGGCCGGCGACCCG
>JAYTDE010000959.1:0-1662 GCA_043736195.1 Burkholderiales bacterium
TCGGTGATGGCGATGGCCATGTATGAAGTGTTCGCGTGGCTGGAGAAGCGTGTCACCGGTTGGGCGCATCGGGGCCAGCAAGCGACGACCTGACCATCAGGGTCGGCCCGATCCGCCAGCGCCGCGGCTTGCAAAACTGAGCGGGTCGGGCAGGCAAAGGCTGCAGCCGCTGCGAACTCAGCTTGCCGGTCGGCGACCCGCGCCCACCACCAGGGTCACGCCGGCCAGTATCAGGACCAGACCAGCCAGCAGATTGGCGGTGAGCGGTTCGCCCAGTGCCAGCACGCCGCCTGCCACACCGAATAGCGGCGTCAAATAGTTGACGCTTACGGTCTTGACCGGCCCGATACTGTCGATCAGGCGAAAGTACAGGATGAAGGCCAAGGCGCTGGAGAACAAGGCAAGCGCTGCCACATTGAGCCATTCGAGAAGTGACGGTGCGGCGCTCGGTGGAAACACCAGCGCCAAGGGAAGCAGCAGCAAGGCCGCGCCAAACTGGCTGCCAGCGGCCGCCGCGAGCGGCGTCATGCCGACCGCGTTGCGCTTCGAATAAACCCCGGCCACGCCGTACAAGGCTGCCGTCACCAGTGCCAGCGCCACTGCCCACGCCGGCGCAGCAGTGACATGGTCCGGCGTGAAACCGGTCAGGAATGCTACCCCAACCAAACCCAGCAACAAGCCGGCGATTTTACGCAAGGTGAGGCGATCGCCCAGCCACACCGCTGCGATCAGCGCTGAAAACAAGGGCGCCATAGTCAGTAGAACCACCGCATAGGAAGCCGACAGCACGGTCTGCGCCAGCGCGATCAGGGTGAACGGCAGTGCCGAGCCGAGTGCGCCAATGGCCAGGAACTGGCGCCAATGGCGGCCCCAATCGATGGCGACGCCGGATAACCTGGCGTAGGCCAGCAAAACAATGCAGGCCAGAAGCGCTCGCAACTCCACCAGCACGAAGGGCCCGAGGGGCGGCACCGCGACGCGAATGAACACGAAGGCCAGGCCCCAGCAGGCGGCCAGAACCACCAGCCGCAGCAGATCGGCTGCGCTCACGCGCTGACCGGACTCCGGGTGTGCCAGTCAGTCGCACCCTGATAGGCCGCGCCGATGCGGTACAACAGGCCTTCGGCAAACGGCCGCCCGATCAACTGCATGCCGCATGGCAGGCTGCCTTCGGTAAAGCCGCAGGGCAACGCCAGCGCCGGCAAGCCCAGTACGTTGACCGGGCGCATCAGGCGGGTGATTTCATCGAGTATGCGCATCATGGCGGGCCCGCCGGTGACGTCGACGTCGCTCAATTTGGGTACCGGAAAAGCCAGCACCGGCGCGATCAGCGCATCGCATTTCGAATACACGCTGGCCACGAATTCGCGCAGCAGACGGGCGCGCGAGCGCTCTGCATCCACATAGTCGCCGGCGGCGGCGGCCAGGGTGATCTCGATGCGGCCGCGCGTCTGCGCGGTGTAGTCAAAGGCTCGCTCGCGCATCCAGGCGCCATGCACGGCGATCACGTCACCCCAGGTCAAAAGAAAGCCGGCGGCGTTGATGGCGTCCAGGTCGGGCATGGGCACATCGACGACTTCGGCACCAAGCTGCCTGAAGGCATCGGCGGCGGCGGCCATCAGGCGCGCGACCTGGGGGTCCAAGTCCGCATCAAAGAAACCG
>JAYTDE010000960.1:0-3152 GCA_043736195.1 Burkholderiales bacterium
TACGTCGACGAAATCAACGATGTGATTGTCGGTGCCGATCCGATCATCGCTTCGTCCGCCGAGCCGTTGCGCATCTCCGGCTGGGCCGCGGACCCGCGCGGACCGCACATTCCGGTACAGGCCTGGGTCCGCTTGTACGACCGCGGCACTGGCCCGGGCTTGTTGATCGAAATGCCGCGCAATATCGAGCGGCCGGATGTCGCCAAGGCACTGGGCGACCCCGCCTATGCCAAAGCGGGATTCCGTCTGGCACTCGCGGCCGGCCGAGTGGCTCCAGGCGAATACACGGTTGCCATTGTGCAGCAATTGGGCAGCGAACTGGCGGTGTGTACCGCGGTCGGCCGCCTGAGCCTCAGGTAGCCGCGGACGTCGGCTGCCCGAGAATCCAGGACGAGGCCACCGCACGATCGTCCCCAAGAATCATCAGCACAAAAAGCTTCTCGGCCAGCGTTCGGGCTTGCTCCATACGCCGTTCCAGCAAAGGCGTCGCGCAAGGGTCGAGAATGATGAAATCGGCTTCCTTGCCGAGATCGAAATTGCCGATATGCGCATCCAGGCCCAGGCCGCGCGCACCGCCCAGGGTCGCCATGTAGAAGCCGTCCAGACTGGTAAACGGATGGCCGCCCATCTGCGCCACCTTGTAGGCCTCGTTCATGGTTTGCAGCATCGAAAACGAGGTGCCGCCACCGACGTCGGTGGCCAGCGCCTTGCGCGCGTTCACTCTGCGCGCGGCATCTATATCGAACAAGCCGCTGCCCAGAAACAGGTTGGAGGTCGGGCAATGCACCGCCACCGCGCCGGCGGCGGCGAAACGGCTCCAGGCCGACTCGTCGAAATGGATGCAGTGGCCAAACAGCGCGCCTGGCCGCACCAGCCCGAAATCCTCATACACGCCCAGATAGTCGCGGTTGTCCGGAAACATCTCGGCCACCAGCCGGATCTCGGTATGGTTCTCCGCGATATGGGTTTGCATGCGCACTTCCGGATATTCGTCCAGCAGACGCGCGGCGAATCGCAACTGCTCGCGCGATGAGGTGATCACGAAACGCGGTGTCACCGCGTAGGTCAAACGGTCGCGCCCATGCCAGCGTTCGATCAGATCGGCGCTGTCTTCGTACGAGGACAGCGGGGTATCGCTGAGGAACTGCGGACTTTGCCGGTCCATCATCACCTTGCCGGTGACAAGACGCATGCGGCGCGCCTGCGCGGCCTCGAACAGCACCTCGACCGAATGCTTGTGCACCGTCGGGTAGACCGCCGCCGTGGTGGTGCCGTTGCGCAGCAACTCATCCAGAAAGAATCCAGCCACCGAGCGCGCGTAATCGATATCGGCGAAGCGAGCTTCGGCCGGGAATGTGTAGATGTTGAGCCAGTCCATCAGCTGCTTGCCGTGGCAGGCGATGATGTCGGTCTGCGGATAGTGAATGTGCGCATCCACGAAACCGGGCATCAGGATGCAGCCACTGCAATCGGTCACTGGGGCGCCCGGCGGCAATTGTGCGAGCAACTCCGCCGCCTCACCGTGACGCTCGATATGGCCGTCGCGTATGACCAGCAATCCATCCTCGATATGCCGTAGCGCGCTGCTGCCCGCCAAGTGAGGATCGTCGCTGAAATCAACCAGGGTGGCACGTACCGCGTGCAGGCCCGCGCCTGGCGCAATTTGAGTCATGGCAACACCCCGTGTGTCATACCGAGTTGTGTGAGGTAATTGCGATAGGCCACCGACATGCGGTCACACACCATCGAAGCTTCGGCCCCTGGCGCAAGCGGCAGCCGCCGGGGCACCTGGTTCTCGATGATCGGCTGGTCCTGCAGGAAGATACGATCCTGGAAGGCCCGCAACTCGTGTTCGCTTTGCGCGAAATTGGTCAGCGCCAGAATAATCCAGACTTGGCTCGACTCTTCCCCGAGCGGCTGCACATGCAAGCTGATCGCCTCGCGGAAACCCTCCTGCGCCTGCGGCACCTTGGTCAGAATCGCCGTCAGCGGACGCACCACCCGGTAGGTGTATTCAACCTCGCTGCCGCCGTGCGCCAGGCTATTGGTCTGCGGTTGCCAGAAAAAGCAGCCGGTGGCAAGCAGGCCTTTGCCTCCCGCACCGTCGTCCCATGGTTCAACCTGGTAGTCGCGCACCGCGGATTGATCGGGGGTGCCGAGAATGCCGGCATGAACAAATGGAAAATGCGCCATGTCGAGGAAGTTCTCGACAATCCGCGGACCGCTGGTGGCAATCTCGTACGGGCCGCAAATAACCTTGTTGAGGCCCGCATCACCATGCTCGGGAAACGGCAACACGTCAGCGGCTGGCGTGCCGATGCACACCCAGATCAGGCCATAGCGTTCGGCTACGGCATACACCTGCGCGCTGGCCGAGGCTGGCGGGACATGCCCGGGCAGGGCCGGAATCTCACTGCAACTGCCGCTCGCGGCAAAGCGCCAACCGTGATACGCGCACTGCAATTCACCGGCCTTGACCGTGCCAATCGAGAAGCGCGTGCCGCGATGCGGACAGCGATCCTCCCAGGCGTGGAACCCGCCGTCCTGGCCGCGCCATAGAGCCAGGTCCTGCCCAAGCAGGCTGCCTGCCGCCACGGTGCCCGGCGCGATCGCCGCCGCCAGCGCCACCGGATGCCAATCATTGCGCAACACCGACTCGTCGATGGTCATGGGTCAGATCGCATTCGACCGCGAATACGAGGCCAGGAAATCAATCGGAGGCGTTCGCGCATTCAATGTGGCGCCTCCAATTGGTCAATCGCGGCTTGCCAGCCGGCCTTGGCCGGCGCATCCAGCCAGGAAGCCTCGATCGAGTTTTTTGCCAGTTGCCTCAAGTCAGCGACGGAAAGATCCAGGGCCTGTGTCACTGCCATGTAGTTGGCCAGCACGTAGCCGCCGAAATAGGCCGGATCATCGGAATTGACGGTGACGCACAGACCGCGATCGAGCAGGCGCTTCAAGTTGTGCTGGCGCAGGTCGCCCACCACGCATAGCCGCAGGTTCGACAAGGGGCATACAGTCAGCGGAATCCGGCTGCGCGCCAGGCGCTCCACCAAAGCGGCATCGGCTTCGCAAGCCACGCCATGGTCGATGCGCTCGGCGCCGAGCAGATCCAGCGCATCGCTGATATAGGACGGCGGGCCTTCTTCACC
>JAYTDE010000961.1:0-1844 GCA_043736195.1 Burkholderiales bacterium
CGCCTCGGTCTGGGTTACGACACCCTCGCCCAAGTCAATCCGCGCCTGGTGTACTGCGCGGTATCCGGCTATGGCGCCAACGGTCCGCTGGCCGGCGCCGCCGGGCATGATGCCAATTACCTGGCGCAGACCGGCGTGCTGTACCGCAACGGTCGCGGGTCCTGCTCCTATTTCGACCCGCCGATCTCCGACGATGTCGGCGCGCTGTTCGCGGTGATCGCGATCCAGGGTGCCTTGCGCGAGCGCGAACGAAGCGGGCGTGGCTGCATGATCGACACCGGCCTGGCCGATGCGGTGTGGCCGCTGCAATCGTTTCAATTGGCCGATTTCGGCAAGCGCGGCTATGCGCCCGGCCCGGAAGAAACCTATCTCAACGACGGCGCCGCCTGGTATCGCGCCTATCCGACCAGGGACGGCCGGCATGTGGCGCTCGGTGCCGCCGGCGGCGTGTTCTGGAAGCGCTTTTGCGAAGCCGCCGGGCGACCCGACTGGATCGCGCGCGAGCATGAGGCCATGCCGCAACGCGCGCTGATCGCCGAGGTCGGTGCGCTGCTGGCATCGCTGACGCTGGATGAATGCGTGCAGCGCTTTGGCCCGGCCGACTGTTGTGTGAGCCCGGTGCTGTCACTCGATGAAGCGCTCGAGAGCGGGCAGGTGGCGGCGCGCAAGCTGGTGCGGCAGGGTGAAGATGGCGCCCTGCAGGCCTTGTTTCCGGCCTGGGTCGATGGCGAGCCGCCTGCACTGCGCGCGCCGATGCGTACAACCGACGCTGGTTTCGACAGCAGCCCGGCTGCGAGGAGTTCGAATTGAGTCAGGAAGCCTGGAACCGATGGGGGCCGGACGACGAGCGTGGCGCGCTCAACTACGTCGGCCCGGAGCAGGTCAAGCGTGCCACCACACTGGTCAGAAGCGGCGAAGTGTTGCGCCTGGCGCAATTGCTGTCGGCCAGGACCCCGGTGCCGGCGCATCGTTGCGGCCTGCAGCATTTCATGGGGCGCGATGGCGGCGACTATGCGGCCGGCGCCAAGCGGCCCGGCGGTTTTCAGTTCGCCGAAGATACGGTGGTGATGCCGCTGCATATTGGCACTCATGTCGATGCGCTGTGCCATGCCTGGTATGACGACAAGCTGTACAACGGCTATCTCGGTGACAGCCTGCGCAGCACCAGCGGTGCGACGCGCCTGGGCATCGAGAAGATGCCGCCGCTGGTGACGCGCGGCATTCTTCTCGATCTGGTGAGACTCAAAGGTCGGGTGCTCGAAGCCGGCGAATCGATCGCCCGCGCCGACCTCGAAGCGGCCGCCGCCGCCGCCGGCATCAAGCCCGAGCGCGGCGACGCGGTGCTGTTGCGCACCGGCTGGCTGGAGACCCAGAAAGGCGTGAAGAATGTCGACTTCAACGTGGAACCCGGCATCGATGTCGAGGCCGGCCTGTGGTTGGCAGAAGCCCAAGTGGCGATGATCGGGGCCGACAACTTCGCCGTCGAGGTGCTGCCGTTCCCCGCCGGCCTGGTGTTTCCGGTGCATCAGTGCCTGATCCGCGACTACGGTATTGCCCTGCTTGAAGGCCTGATGCTCGACCCGCTGGTGGCCAGTGGCCGCCACGAGTTCATGTTCGTCGCCAGTCCCTTGCCGATCGTGGGTGCCACCGGCAGCCCGCTGGCGCCGGTGGTGATTCTGTGATTCGAGCGTCGATTCTTGAGATGCCGACCGCCCGATCCTACGTGCTTGAATGGAGATTGACGTGATTCCCCGCACTATTTTTAAGTCCGACCATGATGTCTTTCGCGACAGCGTGCGGCGCTTCATCAGCGAGCAGGTGATGCCGCATCACGCCGACTGGGA
>JAYTDE010000962.1:0-2398 GCA_043736195.1 Burkholderiales bacterium
CCGGCCGAAGGCGGCGCCGGTTTTGCGCAGGCGGTGAAAGCCTTGCTCGCCGCGCGGGCGCCGCAACGCCGGTAGCAGCGTGTCAGCAAGCGGGGCGAGCCGCTTTTCCTGGCACCAGCCACCCATCTCACCCGCGCCGCCCGCGGCATGGTGACCGCGGGCAGTCGAATCGCGGTGATGCGAATCGGTTTCAAGCCCGATCTCTCACACTTCAATGGCCATGCCGGCGCCCATCACCTGCACCTTGGTCGCCCGGGTTTTGTCGGCCGCCAGCTTGAAAGCCTCGACCGCCTGGCCTAGAGGGAACTGCTTGGTCAGGAGCGGTCGCACGTCGACTTGGCGTTTGGCCAGAGTCTCGACCGCCCAATCGAATTCGATGCCCCAGCGAAACGCGCCGCGATAGTCGATTTCGCGTTGCATCACCACGTTTGCCGGGAACTGCATGCCGTCGTGTGGCAACGTACCCACCTGCACGATCACGCCGCCACGCTTGACCGCGTGCAGGCATGACAGCAGTGCGTGCGGGTGGCCGGCCGCTTCCAGCGCCACGTCGAAACGCCCGGCGTAGTCTTTCGCGTCGGTCTGGTCGGAGCGAAAAGTGTGGTCGGCGCCGGCTTGTTTCGCAACCGACAGCGGGCGGTCGAGTACGTCGCACACCGACACTTCGGCGGCACCAGCCAACTTCGCCGCGGTCGCGCACAGGCAGCCGATGGTACCGGCGCCGGTGATCAGCACGCGCTTGCCCGTGAGGTTGCCGCCGGCACGCTGCACCGCATGCAGGCCAACCGCAAACGGTTCAGCGAACGCCAGTTCGCCCAACGAGATATCGGTATCGACCGGTATCACCTGGCGCGAACCCAGAATGAACAAGTCGGAGAACATCCCTTGCGCATGCGGGAACACACTTGCGCTGCCCAGGAAAAACATGCGCTCGCACAGGTTTTCGCGTCCCGACCGGCAGGCCGGGCAGCGCCCGCAGGGATGCGAGGGATTGATCGCCACCTTCATGCCGGCGCCCAAGCCCTTGACGTTGCTGCCGACCGCCTCCAGCACGCCCGATGCTTCATGCCCGGGGGTCAGGGGTTCCTTGACGACAAAGTTGCCGACCCGTCCCTCGAAGTAATAGTGCAGGTCGGAGCCGCAAATGCCACCGGCGCCCAGACGTATCAATACCTCGTCGGGTTTCGGTTCGATCGCCGGCAGCGGCTCGAGGACGATTGTTTCCTTGCTGTGAATGCGGCAGTTGACCAGGTTCATGGGCTCGGGCTTTCGTGGTTGGGAGCGACTGCGGCGGGGCGGTGTCGCGCACCCGGCCAGCCGGCGGTGAATCGTTTGTACGACAACTGCATGTGGCTTTTCATGGCCTTGGCCGCGGCGGCGGCATCACCGGCTTCGAGTGCCACGAGAATGCGCCGGTGCTCGGCGATCGCGGCAGCCCAACTATCTGGATTTTCGAAGTAGGCCGCCAGTTTGGAAAACAGCGGGCTGGTGCGACCGTCGAACAGCTGGCGCACTACGCTCACCAAAACGCCGTTGCCGGCGGCCTCGGCGATACGTACATGAAAGCGGCGATCACCCTCGATCGGAATATGCCCGGCGGCGGCGTCCGCCTCCATCTGTTCGATCGCAGCGCGCACGCCCTCGATCTGCGCGGGAGCGATGTTTTTGGCGGCCAGGGCGGCGATCCGCGGTTCGATCACCGCACGGGCGCGGGTGAGCTCGAGCGGGCCATCGTCCTCTCGCAGGGCGGCATCGACATTGGTGGCATCCGGGCGCCTGGCGTAGACGCCGGAACCGATGCGGATGTCGACATAGCCTTCGACTTCCAGCGCGATCAGCGCTTCGCGTACCGACGGCCGGCTCACACCCAGCTGTTGCGCCAGATCGCGCTCAGGCGGCAGCCGCGTGCCGGGCGCGTATTCGCCGGCGACAATCAGCGTGCGCAACTGTTCGGCGATTTGCCGGTACAGGCGGCTTGGTTCGATGCTGGTCAGTGGCATTTTGGGGAAGGCGATTCGCGCCCACGGTAGTGGGACGCCTGCGGTAACAGAGCTTGAAGGGTTACGGGCAGGGTGTCGGCCGCTGGTCTGAACCAGCACGCTCAACTTCCGGAGCCCGCAACTAATTGGCCTGACCAATTGACCAGTTGTGAAGGATTTCACAGTCGCAGCAACCCTGTCAAGGCACCCTCCTGCGGCAGCGCCGCATCCACAGCTTCGTCAGACTCGACTACACCTTGGGCGAACCTGCAATTTGCGGACACTGCAACTACAAGAGACTTGGGATCTCAATGCCCGGGACGAATGGCGGCGGGTGGATTTCGCCTGGCGTGCGTAATGCCGCCAGCGCCTTCGCATCGCCTTTGAACAAGGCGCCATAAACGCTTGTTTCGATGATA
>JAYTDE010000963.1:0-1835 GCA_043736195.1 Burkholderiales bacterium
AAAAATCGTTTCGTGAATAAGTGCCGAAGCGGGTGTTGCACGCAGGTCTGCGCGCTATCCGGGTCGACGGCTCGCCTGGGAGCGCCATCGCACGCAAGCCCTGTTTCGCGTAACAAGCGCCAACGCGTGCATTCACGATGAGCCAATCAAGGGCAAGCGAGATGCTCGATCTGTTGATCGTCGGCGCCGGCTTGGCCGGCCTTTACATGCTGTACAAGACGCGCCAAACGGGATTATCGGCACACGTGATCGAGGCCGCCAACGGCGTCGGCGGCACCTGGTACCACAACCGCTATCCCGGTGCGCGCGTCGACATCCAGAGCATGGAGTATTCGTTCCAGGCTTTTCCGGGCCTGCAGCAGGATTGGCACTGGACCGAGCGCTATGCGGCGCAGCCCGAACTGCTGCGCTATGCCAACCACATCGCCGACCGCTTCGCCTTGCGCGACGGCATCGAGTTCGATACCAGGGTCACGGGCGCCGCATTCGATGAAAACGCCGGCTGCTGGCGCATCCACAGCGCCGCCGGCAAGCACTGGTCGGCGCGCTTCCTGGTACTCGCCACCGGCCCGCTCTCATCACCCAATACACCCGCTTTCAAGGGGCTGGAACGCTTTGCCGGCGGCGTGCATCACACCGCACGATGGCCGCACCGGCCAGTGGATTTCTCGGCTAAGCGGGTAGGCATCATCGGCACCGGCTCCTCGGCGGTGCAGGCTATTCCACTGATCGCCGCACAGGCGAGCGAACTCACCGTGTTTCAGCGCACCGCCGCCTACGCGGTACCGGCACACAACGGCCCGCTGGACCCGGCCTATGAGGCCCGCATCAAGGCCGATTACGATGGCTTTCGCGCGCGCAACCGCCGCATGCCGGCGGGCATCGGTTGCGAGCTGCCGCCCAACCCGCAATCGGCGCTGGCGGCCAGCGCGGAAGAGCTCGAAGCCGGCTTCGAGGCACGCTGGCAGGTTGGCGGATTCAGCTTTCTGGGAGCGTTCTACGACATCCTGCTCGATGCGCGCGCCAACGCGCTGGCCGCGGAATTCATTCGCAACAAGATCAGGTCCCTGGTGCACGACCCGACAACCGCGGCGTTGCTGTCGCCGCGACATACGCTCGGCTGCAAGCGCCTGTGCGTGGACACAGGCTATTACGCGAGCTACAACCGCGCCAACGTGCATCTGGTCGACGTAAGCGAGCACCCGATCGATGAGATCACCCCCGCCGGCCTGATCTCCAATGGCCGCGAGTACGGGTTCGACGAACTGGTGCTGGCCACCGGCTTCGACGCCATGACCGGCACTCTGATGCGCCTGGACCTGCGCGGCCGCGGCGGCCTCACCATCCAGGAGAAATGGCGCGCCGGTCCACTGAACTACCTTGGGCTTTGCATCGCCGGCTTTCCCAACCTGTTCAACATTGGCGGCCCGGGCAGCACCTCGGCCTTCACCAACCTCACCCTTTCAATCGAGCATCATGTCGACTGGATCGCCGATTGCATCGCACACATGCAAGCGGGCGGGCACACGACGATCGAGGCGAGCGCGCAGGCCGAAGCAGCCTGGATCGAGCATGTCAACGCCGTGGCGCAGCGCACCCTGTTCCTCACCTGCAACTCCTGGTATCTGGGCGCCAACATACCGGGCAAGCCGCGCATGTTCATGCCCTTGGTCGGGTTTCCGGCCTATGCCGACCGCTGCGCGGAAGTCGCGCGCAAGGGCTATGAAGGATTCGTGCTGGCCTAGATTCAATGCCACAGCGGCGGTCTGCAGTCAGCGCCGCACCAGATTCAAACTGGCGCGCGCCCAGACCGAAGCACGCACCATGGCACAGCG
>JAYTDE010000964.1:0-2281 GCA_043736195.1 Burkholderiales bacterium
TGAGAAAAAGTGCCATCACGAACCCCAGGTGCACCGCCAGCAGCGCGGTCATCGCGCTGGTATCGCGCAGCACCATCAGCAAGAGGCCAGTCAGGCTCACAAAGAACAGCAGCCAGATCAGCCCATGGTCCATCGCCTTCTGCGAGCGGTCACCATGATCGGGGTGGCGTTTTATATTGAGCATGAACAGTCCCAATGGCCCGATCAGGAGGCCGATGCCGCCCAGCGTGCCAAGCACCACCGGCAGGCTGCTGAAGGCATAGGGCGCCTTCAGGCCAAGCGCATAGTGATACAGGGTGGCGATGCTGGTGGAGGCGAAGCACAGCATGAAGCCGTAGAAGGTGAAGTGATGCGCCGCCCGGCGCGCCAGCGTGAAGCGGTCGTCCGCCTCGTTGCAGCCCTCGCCATGTCCGCCGTCGAGATACTTGAGGGTCAGCGCGTTGCCGGCGGCTTCCAGCGTCGCCTCCGGCGACACCGGGCCGGGCCGCCAGGCACTCCAGAATTTCATCACACCGATGGAGAGCGCCAGCACTACCCAGCCGAACACCAGACCGAACATGGACACCAGCAGGTTGTGCGGAAACACCGCATAGAAATTGCCACCGTTGGCCGGCCGCACCAAGCCGCCCGACTGCATCACAGCCAGCAACAGAAACACTCCCAGTCCGCCAGCCAGTGCCAGCGCGACGTAAGCACCGGCATGCCGGTACAGCGCACCGAAGGGACGCGGCCAGGCATATTCGGAATAGGTATGCACCCGCACACCGGCCAAGGCGCGCGGCAGGTTGACCGCGAACTCGTGCGGCGGCGCATATTGGCAGGCATGCAGGCAGGCACCGCAGTTGTGGCACAGGTTGGCCAGATAGTGCACATCATCGCGGCCGAACTCCAGCCGCCGCGTCATCGCCGGGAACACCGCGCAAAAACTCTCGCAATAGCGGCAGGCGTTGCAGATCGAAAATTCGCGCGCGGCCTCGTCTTCTGCGGCCTTGATCAGTTGCGCCAGTGCGATGCTCATGCCGCCACCGCTTGCGCGCTCAGCACGCTACGCGCCGCCTGGCGCCCGGCGATCAGACCGGACGAGGTGCCAATGGTCATGCCGATGCCGGCCAGGTAACCCTTGCCCAGAATGTTGCCGGCCATCAGTTCACCGGCGGCGAACAGGTTGGGGCTCGGCTTGCCTGCATGGTGCACGCGCATTTCCTCGTTGATCCTCACACCCAGATAGGTGAAGGTGATGCCCGGCCGCAGTGCGTAGCCGTAGTAGGGCGGCGTATCGAGCGGCAACGCCCAGTGGGTCTTGGGCGGGATCAGGTCTTCGGTATGGCAATCATCCAGTACCGCATGATCGAAGGTGCCGACGCGGCAGGCGGCGTTGTACTCGCGCACCGTGGCTTCGAAGATGGCGGCGTCGACGCCCAGCTTGCCCGCCAGTTCGGCCAGGGTCTGCGCGCGTTCGCCGGGAAACACCGGCGGCATGAAGCGCCCGACCGCCTTGGCGTCGATCACCGAATAGGCGATCTGCCCGGGTTGCAGCGCCGTCAGGCGGCCCCAGATGGCGTAACGCTTGGGCCAGAAATCCTCGCCTTCGTCGTAAAAGCGCTTCGCATGCTTGTTGACCACCAGGCCCAGCGAGACGCAGTCCAGGCGGGTCACGATGCCGCCATCGTACTTGGGCGCTCGTGCATCGATGGCCACGCAATGCGACTGCGTCGGATCACCTACCGAATCGGCGCCGCCATCGAGCAGCGCGCGCAGCACCACACCCTGGTTGAAACGCGTACCGCGGATCAGGAAGTTGTCGGCCGGCCATTCACCCAGATCGTTCTGGCCCCAGGCTTCGCGCATCCATGCCAGGTTGGATTCGAACCCGCCGCTGGCCGCCACGCAGGCGCGCGCCTCGATGCGCTCGGCTCCGACCATCACGGCGCGAAACACGCCGTCGCGGATGTCAAGTGCGGTGACCGCGGAGTCATAGCGAATCTCGATCCCCAGCGCTTCGGCGCTACGGAAATAGGCGTTGAGCAAGGCCTTGCCGCCGCCGGCGAAAAACGCATTGGTGCGCGACAGATGCAAGGTGCCCGACAAGGACGGCTGAAAGCGCACGCCATGCTTTTTCATCCAGTCACGACACACCGCCGATTCACGCAGCGCGATGCGCGCCAGATGCTCATTGGTCAGGCCGCCGGTCACCTTCAGCAGGTCTTGCCAGTACTCCTCTTCGGGATAGGCCTCGGTCAGCACGTCCTGCGGCGCATCATGCATGCAGCGCAGGTTGCGC
>JAYTDE010000965.1:0-1551 GCA_043736195.1 Burkholderiales bacterium
AATCGCTGTGCGAAGGACTCTCCCTCAGGCACTGGACCTCGAATTAGCAATACTTATGGGCAAAGGGCAGGCCTAGGTGTGCAAGCGGGCTGGCCGCGATGCGCGCCTCAAGGCTTGCGGGGGTTGCGGGGATGGGCGCCGCCGCGGACCGGGCGCGGAATTCCCGGCGGCACGCCCCGCCGCTGCCCGGCACGGTGCAGGCGCGCGGTTTGGCGAGCCCGGCATGTTGTGGCGGAAGGGGCTCAGGCGGCGGCCAGGTTCAGGCCGAGCTGCACGCCATCCTCATCCCCTTCGTCAGCCGTATCGCGATGCTGGTCGCGCTGCGATTCGACGCCCGACAGGTATTCGGTGGTGACGTCACCGGTGACGTAGCAGCCGGAAAAACACGAGGCTTCGAACGAGGTCAGTTTCGGGTTGAGTTCGCGCACCGCGCGCTCAAGCGCATCCAAGTCCTGGTAGATCAGCTCGTCGGCGCCGATTTCGCGCGCGATCTCCTCCGCGCTGCGCTCGTTGGCGATCAGTTCGTGCCGCGTCGGCATGTCGATGCCATAGACGTTGGCGAAGCGCACCGGCGGCGCGGCGGAGGCGAAATAGACCTTGCTGGCACCGGCCTCGCGCGCCATGTTCACGATCTCGCGCGAGGTGGTGCCGCGCACGATGGAGTCATCGACGATCAGCACGTTCTTGCCCTTGAATTCAACCGCGATCGCGTTGAGCTTCTGGCGCACGGTTTTCTTGCGCAGGGCCTGGCCGGGCATGATGAAGGTGCGCCCGATGTAGCGGTTCTTGATGAAGCCTTCGCGGTAGTCGAGCTTCAACTTCATCGCCAATTGCATTGCCGCCGGGCGGCTTGAATCGGGTATCGGCATGACCACATCGATCTTGGAAGTCAATCCCAGAGCTTCGATACGGTCCGCCAGGAATTCGCCCAGCTTCAGGCGCGCCGCGTATACCGAAACACCGTCGAGCGACGAGTCAGGGCGCGCCAGGTACACGTACTCGAAAATGCAGGGGTTCAGGCTTGGATGGCGCGCACACTGCTGCGTTTTCATGTTGCCGTCCAGATCGATGAACACCGCCTCGCCGGGCGCCACGTCGCGCACCATCTCGAACCCCAAGCCTTCGAGCGCCACCGATTCCGAGGCCACCATGTGTTCTTCACCACGGCCTGAATCATGGCGTCCGATGCACAATGGCCGGATGCCAAATGGGTCACGAAACGCCAACAGGCCGTAGCCCGCGATCAGCGCCACCACCGCGTAGGCGCCACGCAGCCGCTCATGCACCCGCGCCACCGCCTGGAAAATCGCCGCTGCGTCGAGCCGGTAGTTCCTGGTGGCCTTTTCCAGCTCATGCGCCAGCACATTGAGCAGCACTTCGGAATCGGAATCGGTATTGATGTGCCGCAGGTCCTGGCGGTACATGTCAACCTTCAGCTGCGCGGTATTGGTCAGGTTGCCGTTGTGGGCCAAGGAAATGCCAAATGGCGAATTGACGTAGAACGGTTGTGCCAACGCGGCGTTGGAAGATGAACCGGCCGTCGGATAACGG
>JAYTDE010000966.1:0-3483 GCA_043736195.1 Burkholderiales bacterium
CGCCATTGGGAGCGGAGGCGATCACCAGCGGCAATTCCGCCAAGCGAGCGAACGTCACGCTGCGCTTGCGCGTCGCGGCGTCACCGGCCTTCGACAGCAACACCAGCGGCAGCGAAAACAAGGCCTGCGCCTCGGCATGCGCCGGCTGCGGCTGCTTCGACATCAAGCCCAGATCGATTCGGCCATCGGCGATCCATTCCTCGATCTGGCGCGTGGTTCCCTCGGCGATCTCCAGGCGAATGCCGGGGTAGCGGGCACGCGCCCGGTCGACCGCATCGCCGGCCAGCGGCCACGCCACCGAGGGCTGGATCGCCAGCCGCACCAGCCCGCGCGGCGCGGCGCGTGCCTGGTTCACCAGGTCGGCTAAGCCGGCCGCCTCGGCGGTCATCGACTCGGCGCGCGGCAGCAACGCGCGCCCGGCGTCGGTCAGCGCCGCGCCCCGACCTGTGCGCTGAAACAGGGCGGCACCCAGCTCGACTTCCAATGCGGCAACGCGCTTGCTCACCGCCGACTGGGTGGAGGCGGTGAGGGTAGCGGCGCGCGAAAAGCTGCCGGTCGCCGCTACATCGAGAAACAACCGAAGGTCTCTTAGTTCCATGAAATCGCGCCTGACAAGCATATTCCGTGATGGAATAGCTGATATTGCCTGCATGCAGCTTCGCGAGCAAGCCCTGGGTGCCTAAAATCGTTCATGCAAGCGTCGGCCATGGCGCTGGTTGCCGTTCCCGACAAAGGAGATGCCGCGCAATGCATGCTGTTGCGAACCTGAGGTGCCCCGACCCGGGCGCGTCGCATCGCGCGCGCCGCGACCGGTGCGGGCGGACCAGTCGATATTGCACTGCGAAATCGATACTGGTCGGGACATGTCTGGTGTCGGTGCGACCTTCACTTCGTTCAGCGCTTGCACTGCGCAACGCGATCGAGCACCTCGCCTGCAGTGACGAAACATGGGAGTGAGCGCGGTCGTCATCGATTCCCATATCCATCTGTGGCGGCGCGCCGACGGTGACGACGTCTGGGTGGCCCACAAGATCGGCGGCCTGGCGCGCGACTTCAGCTTGGGCGACTGGCGCACCCATGCCGATGCCAGCGGGGTCGCCGGCGCGATCCTGGTGCAGGCGGCGCACTCGATCGCCGAAACCGAGCGTGCCATCGCGCTGGCGGCGGCCAACCCGCGCATTGTCGGTGTGGTCGGCTGGGCCGATCTGCATGCCGAATCGCTCGCCGCCGACGTCGCGCGCCTCGCCGCCCATCCGCAACTGGTCGGCATCCGGCCGCTGCCGCCGGGCACCTTCGGCGCCGACTGGCTGGGTGATCCGCGCACGCAACGCGGGCTGGCCACCCTTGGCGCGGCAAACGTGACAGTCGACGTGCTGGTGAAATGGCCCGGCCTCACGCAAGCGCGGCAGCTGCTCGAACGCCTGCCGCAGGTCAGAGTGGTTCTCAACCACTGCGGCCGGCCCGACACTATGACCGGCCTGCTCGAGCCCTGGGCCGGCGACCTCAAGGCATTCGCCCGGGCGACCAGCGCAAGCATCAAGCTGTCGGGCCTGATCGAGCGCGCCGGCATCGAATGGACCAAGGAATCGCTGCGCCCCTACGTCGAGACGGTGATCGAGGCGTTCGGACCGTCACGCGTGATGTTCGCCACCAACTGGCCGGTGCTGGAGATCGGCGGCACCTATGAGGGATGGGTTGCGGTGTTGCGCGCGATCCTGAACGACATGGGTCTCACGCCCGCGGAGCGCGGCGAGATTTTCGCCGGCACCGCCTGCCGCGCCTATGGCGTGGCGCTGCCGTGAACAAGGCCCTCCGATTGCCGCATTGACTCAAGGAGCATCAGATGAGATCCACCCAAGCAAACCGCCAGCGCCGCGCCGCCCTCCTGGCCGCCGCCGCCAGCCTGTTGCCGTGCCATGCGTTGGCCCAGTCCGGCGCCTGGCCCGGCCGGCCGCTCCGCATCATCGTCTCCTACGCGCCCGGCGGGGTCACCGACATCATCGCGCGCGCCGTGGCGCAGCCGCTGGGCGAGGCACTGGGCCAATCGGTGATCGTCGAGAACCGCCCCGGCGCGGCCGGCGTGATCGGCACCGAGATGGTGGCTGCCGCCCCGGCGGACGGCTACACCCTGCTGATGTTCGTCGACGGCAATTCGATGATGCCCACCGCGATCAGGAACATCAAGCATGACCCGGTCAAGAGCTTCGCCCATGTAAGCCTGCTCGGGCGCGGCGCCCTGGTGCTGGTGGCCCACCCCAGCTTGCCGGTATCAAGCCTGGCTGAGGTGATCCGCTATGGCAAGGCCAACCCGACCGCGCTGTCGTTCGCCACGCCGGGAAAAAGCGGCCCGCAGCACCTGGCCTTCGAGAGCATCAAGGCCAGCGCCGGCTTCAATGCCGAGCACATTCCCTACAAGGGCGGCGGCCAGGCGATCGTCGACGTGGTCGCGGGCCAGGTCAAGCTCGGCATGCTCGGCATGGCGCCGGCCCTGCCGCACATCAAGGCCGGCAAGCTGAAGGCACTGGTGGTCACCTCGCGCGAGCGCTCGAAGCTGCTGCCGGACGTACCTACCGTGCATGAAGCCGGCATTCCGGGCTTCGAGATGGCGCAATGGCAGGGCATGGTGGTGCCGGCCGGCACGCCGCCGGAGATCATCGCGCGCCTGCACAGCGAGCTGCTGCGCGCGATGCGCCTGCCGGCGGTGATCGAAAAGCTCACGGCTATCGGCATGGATAGCGCCGTGAGCGCAACCCCGGAAGAATTCACCCAGATGATAGTGCGTGAAACCAGACGCTGGCCTGAGGTATTCAAGGCCGCCGGCATTCAAGCGGAGTAGAACATGGCCAACAAAACCAACATCCTTTTCATCACCTCCGACCAGCAGCGCGCCGATTGCTACGGCTTCGAAGGCCGGCGCGTGAAGACCCCGCACTTAGACGAAATGGCGCGCTTCGGCACCCGTTTCTCGGCCGCCATCACGCCCAACCTGGTGTGCCAGCCCTCGCGCGCCTCGATTCTCACCGGCCTCCTGCCGCTGACCCACGGCGTGTCGGACAACGGCATCGACCTGCCGCCGGCGATCGGCGCCGCCGGCTATGGCGGTACTTTGTCGAAGGCCGGCTATGCGACCGCGCTGATCGGCAAGGCGCATTTCAATACCTCGCACTGTTTTGAGCCCACCGGCACGCCGGAATGCACTGTGAGTTGCGCCAATTATCCGGCGGACTGGCACGGCCCCTACATGGGGCTCGATCATGTGGAGCTGATGCTCGAAGGCCACAACATGTTTCCGCCGATGAAGCCGCCGCTGGGCCACGCCTATGAGCGCTGGTACCACGCCGACGGCCGCGGCGAGGAGCGCACCGCGCTGTATCGCAGGCAACTGCCGCCAATCAGCGACGCGCACGAGACCTTCAATTCGGGCCTGCCGGTGGCCTGGCACAACTCCACCTGGATCGGCAATCGCACCATCGACTACCTGCG
>JAYTDE010000967.1:0-2241 GCA_043736195.1 Burkholderiales bacterium
CCTTGATGATGAAGGCCAGCATGGTCAGCTTGACACCGGCTTTGGCCATGGCCGCGTTGGTGGCGACACGGAATTCCTCCAGCTCGGTGACGTCCGCCTCGTCGTGCTGGGTGACATGCGGAATCATGGCCCAATTGCGCGCCAGGTTCTGGCCCGAGATCTTCCTGATGCGCGACAAGGGCTGGGCTTCGATGGCGCCGAACTTGGCGAAATCGACCTTGGGCCAGGGCAAGAGATTGAGCCCGATGCCGCCCGCGGCGGTCGCCGGCACGGACGCTGCAAGGCTGCCGGCCATGACCTGCTTGACGAAATTCTGCACGTCCTCGTGCAGGATGCGCCCCTTGGGGCCATTGCCGCCAACCCGGCCTATGTCAACGCCGAGTTCGCGCGCGAACTTGCGTACCGACGGCGAGGCATGCGGTCGCTCGCCGGATGCGGCAGGCGCGGGGGCCGGAGCCGCGGCCGGCACCACCGCAGGTGCGGCCACCAGCGCGGCAGGCCCCGCAGCCACAGCTGCCGACGGCACTGCCACGCTCTGGGCTGGCGCCGCTGCCGGTGCGGCGGCGGTGCCTTCCTCCATCAGCGCTATCAGGGTGCCGGTGTTGACGATGTCGCCCAGCTTGATCCTGAACTCCTTGATCACCCCGGCCATCGGTGACGGGATTTCCATGGTCGCCTTGTCGGATTCGACCGTGAGCAGTGACTCGTCCGCCTTGACCGTGTCGCCCGGCTTGACCAGGATTTCGATGATCGGCACGTCCTTGAAGTCGCCGATATCGGGAACAAAGATTTCCTTCACAGCCATGTTTGTCTCGCGGTTGGGATTATTGGGGTCTGCATGATGTGCGGCAAAAACCTGCCATCGACCGGGCTTAAGTTGTTGCTGGGACGATTCCAAAAAATGAATTGTAGGGCCGGCAATGCCCGCACGCATTGGAACGGCCGCGCGCAAACCGCGGTCGCCTTTCCCGCGCGCGGGTTCACACCGTGGTCGGATCCGCTTTCGCCGGGTCGATGGCGTATTTCTCAATCGCCCGCGCCACCACTTTGGCCTCGATCGCGCCGTCGTCGGCCAGCGCCTTCAAGGCGGAGATGGCCACGAAGTAGCGATTGACTTCAAAGAAATGGCGCAATTTCTCGCGCGTGTCCGAACGGCCGAAACCGTCGGTGCCCAGCACCTTGTAGGCGCGCCCTTTCGGCATGAAAGGTCGAATGCCGTCGGCGAACGCCTTCATGTAATCGGTCGCGGCGATGATCGGGCCGCGCGTCGATGCCAGGCAAGCCTCGACATGCGACAGTCGCGCCACATCGAGCGGATGCAGCAGGTTCCAGCGCTCGCAGGCCATGCCGTCGCGCCGCAGTTCGGTGAACGACGGGCAGCTCCAGATCTCGGATACGACACCCCAATCCTTCTCGAGCAGGTCGGCGGCGGCCAGCACTTCACGAAAAATCGTGCCGGAACCCAATAGCTGCACGGTGTGCTTCGCCGCGCCCTTGCCGGCAGGCGCCGGCCGGAAACGGTACATGCCCTTGAGAATCTGCGCCTCGATGCCTTTGGGCATTTCCGGGTGCTCGTAATTCTCGTTCATCAAGGTGATGTAGTAGTACACATCCTCCTGGTCCTCCACCATGCGTTTCAATCCGGCCTGGATGATCACCGCCAACTCGTACGAATAGGTCGGGTCATACGACACGCAATTGGGGATCGTGGCACTCATCAGGTGCGAGTGGCCATCCTCGTGCTGCAGGCCCTCGCCATTCAGGGTGGTGCGCCCGGCGGTGGCGCCCAGCAGGAAGCCGCGCGAACGCAAATCACCAGCCGCCCAGGCCAGGTCGCCGACGCGCTGGAACCCGAACATCGAGTAGTAGATGTAGAACGGGATCATGATGCGGTTCGAGTTCGCATACGAGGTGGCAGCCGCCATCCATGAACTGAACGCACCGGGCTCGTTGATGCCCTCTTCGAGGATCTGGCCCGCGGCGTCCTCGCGGTAGTACATCACCTGGTCCTTGTCGACCGGGGTGTACTTCTGGCCTTCGGCCGAATAGATGCCAAGTTGGCGGAACATGCCTTCCATGCCGAAGGTACGCGCCTCGTCGGGCACGATCGGCACCACATACTTGCCGATATTCTTGTCGCGCACCAGCTGGGTCAGGATGCGCACGAAAGCCATGGTGGTCGAGACCTCGCGCCCCTCGCCGGTGGCCTTGAGCTGCGCATCGAAGGCCTCGAGCGACGGC
>JAYTDE010000968.1:0-3556 GCA_043736195.1 Burkholderiales bacterium
CCGACGCTTGACGTGAATGATGCACGCAGCGCGAATCAGGGACTTGTGCAGCGTTTTATTGGCGCTCACTGGCGGCAAAGCGCGCGAGGATCCCGGCAAAACGCTTGGGCCACAAAGTCAGTGCCGCCTCGTCACGCTCGAATACGCTGTGCATGAAAGCCATCGCCAGTTCGCGGGTGGCATTCTTGACCTGCGGATTGAGCGTGACACCGCCGCTGCCGCCGCGGTCGGTGAACATGCTGTGCGAACCGCCTTCAAATATCGCCAGCAACTTGCGCGCCCCGCTGATCGCCTCGTAGACCGCGACCCGGTCTTCGGCGCCGGAGTAATAGCCAGGAATGCGGATCACGTCTTCGGTGGCGGTGATGTGCAGGGTCGGCACGCGGATCGCGGAGAGGATTTTCGCGGGGTCGGATTCGCCGTAGAACGGTGGCGCCGACAGGATGATCGCCGCCTTTAAGCGCGGCTCGGCGAGCTCAATGACGCGCCCGTTGCGTTCGACGCGCGCACCAACGGCCAACAGCATGGTGTTGGCGCCGTACGAATGCCCGGCCGCGACAATCCGCGCGGCATCGATTTTCACCCCTAACTCGCTGCTGCCAAGCAGTTGGTCGAGCGCAAACCTGAGATCGCCCACGCGCGCGATGGCCTCATCTTCCTGTGCCGCGCTCTGCAGGCGACCGACCAGTCCGAACATGTTGCCGGCCCACAGCGAGCGATCGCTGCCGACGTGTTGCAGGTGCAGGCTGGCATAGCCCTGGCTTGCGAAATAGCGGCCCAGGTAGCTGTAGCCGCGACGCGAGCCGCCAATGCCATGCGAAAACACGACCAGCGGCAAGGCGCGGCCGGCGTCAGCCCCTGCCGGCAGATACAGTCGCACCGGAACGGCGCGTTTTCGCGCGTTGTCGAACCAGTCGAGATCCTGGGTGACGACCTCGATCGCATCGGTTCCGGGTGCTGCTGTGGGCGCTGCCGCCGTTGCCGGAACCATCGCGGCAGGCGCGTTCGGCGCGGATTCGCCTTGGCGCGTATCGGCTCGTACCGGAACCACCTGCGCCAACAGGGAAAGCGTTACGCCTGCTACAGCCAGACCGCGCAAGCAAACGGTCCCGCTCAAACCCGGAACTTTGGCAGCGCTGCCGGAAAGCCGCTGTGAAGCGGAAGCAAGCAATGCAGAAAACCAATTGGACAGTGTCATGGAACGATCTAGAGATACGGCCGGGGGCGGATCATCTCAGACATTGACATCAGGCGTTGGTTCGGGCATTCCAGGCCATTTTCTCAAGCGCCGGAAAGGCAGGCGCGGCATCTTGCATCGAACGGCCGCGCCGGGCCGCGCTGGCTGATGCTGCGCCGACTGCCGCCAAGCGGCGGCCGGCCAATGCTCAGAACCAGTGCTGGCGACCGGCGATAAACAGCGCCGTCAGCGCGATCACGGCCGAGACAAAGAGCTTGATGCCAACCAGCTTGAAAAGTTCACCCAGGATTCGGCTGAAGGTTGAGATGAAACCGATGCGAAACGATTGCCCGATCAGGCTCTTCACCGCTTGCGCGGTGCTGCCGGGCGCGCTTTCGGCGCGATGGGCGCGGATGAACTTGAAGAATTCGGCACCGATGGCCGCCAGCGCGCAGCCGGTCAGGAAGCCATAGAACAGGGACTCGCCGACCGCGCCCAGCCAAAGATAAAAAAGGCCGGCACACAGCGCCGAGGCGCCCAGCAGCAGCAGGGCGTCGCGCACCCCGGGCTTGTGGCCTGGCTGCCAGCCCTCATCCTGGTCAGACATGCGTGGCCACGCTCACGCCGTGCTCGCCCGTCGCGCGGGGTGTGCCCCACATCATTCGACCTTAATGCCGGCGGCGCGAACTACCTCGCCCCAGCGCTTGTATTCAGCTCGGATGTAGGCGCTGAACTCTTCGGGCGAGGCGTTGGTGCTGATGGTGGCGCCGATGGCAGTGAAACGGTCGATCGCCTCGCGGCCCTGCATGCCCTTGACCAGCGCCTCATGCATTTTCCTGACCACCTCGGGGGCTAGACCGGCCGGGCCGCCCAAGCCGAACCACGGCGCCACGATCACGCCGGGAAAGCCCGACTCGGCCGCGGTAGGCACGTCGGGCAACTGCGGCGCCCGATTGGCCGTCAGCACCGCGATCGGCTTGATCTTGCCGGCTTTCACCTGCGGCAGCGCCACCACCAGCGAACTCTGGAAATCCAGCAGGGTCGAGCCGCCGATCAAGTCCTGAATCTGCTGCGTGGCGCCCTTGAAGGGCACATGCAGCAGCTTGAAATTGCCGGTCTTCTGCAACATCTCCGCGCCCAGATGCGGAATCGTTGCCACCCCCGGCGTGCCGAACGCCAGCTTGCCCGGATTGGCTTGCGCATAGGCCACCAGCTCCCTGAGATTGTTGACCGGCAGAGCCAGATTGGCGACGATCAGCGGCATCATCGATACCAGATTGGTGATCGGCGAGAAATCCTTGAACGGATCAAACGGCGCTTGGCCCAGGTGCGGCGCGATCGAAAGGGTGATCGCGGTGAGGCCAATGGTGTAGCCATCCGGAGCCGACTTGGCCAGAACCTCGAGCCCCACCGTGCCGTTGCCGCCGGCGCGGTTTTCCACCACCGCCGGCTGGCCCAGCGCGCTGCGCAGGATGTTGGCTGCTTCACGCCCGACCAGGTCGGTGGGACCGCCGGCCGGGAACGGGACGATCAGCTTGATGGGTTTGTTGGGCCAGGCTTGGGCTTGGGCCACTGCGCAGGACAAAACGCAAAGAACAAGCGAGCCCGTGCGCAACACAACTTGAAGGCATGAGAACATGAAAAATCTCCAGAACAATGATCTGCGCCTCGTTTTACGCCGTTGGCGCTGCGCAAGGTGCGGAACGAAAAACGCTAGTTTGTGCAGTCGATGATCGCATGAAACCGCCGGGTCAGGAATCACCTGATCAATCGTGGCCGTACCCGGCGCGTATACACTGGGGTTGTCACCTCCATGAACCAATCGTAAGGTGCCGCCACGCATGATCATCGCCTGGATTGAACGTGCCACGCCGGCAATGCGAATTGTCAATGCTCAAAACCCGACGGGAATCCACCATGCGCTACCAACTCCATTACTGGCCAACCATCCAGGGTCGCGGCGAATTCGTGCGCTTAGGCCTGGAAGCCGCCGGCGCCGACTATGATGATGTCGTCCGCCTGCCGGTCACGCGAGGCGGCGGCGTGGCGGCGATGATGAAGCTGATGCAGGACCATGCGGCGCAGGCGCCGTTCGCACCGCCATTTCTCAAGGTCGGCAGCGAATTGATCGCGCAGACGGCCCATATCCTTGCCTGGCTGGGGCCGCGCCTCAAGCTGGCGCCGGTGGAGGAAGACGGCAGGCGCTGGGCGCATCAGTTGCAATTGACGGTTGCCGACTTCGTCGACGAGATTCACGACACGCATCACCCGATCGCCAGCCACCTTTACTACGAGGATCAGAAGCGCGAAGCGAAGAAGTATGCCGCCGCCTTCATCGAATATCGCCTGCCAAAATACCTGGGCTATTTCGAGCGCGTG
>JAYTDE010000969.1:0-1676 GCA_043736195.1 Burkholderiales bacterium
CCTCACGCCCGGCACCCGCGCCAAACCCGCGCCAGCGCCGGATCGCCACCGGAATGATGCGATCCACCCCCGGATGCATGCGCGCCAGATCGACATACTGCTCCTCGACCACCCAGTGCAGACGCGCGTCCGGGCGCGCGCGTTTCAAGTCGGTGACCGCAGGAAAGGTATGCACGATGTCTCCGAGCGAGGACATGCGCACCAGCAGCACTGCGGTCATTGATGGCGCTAAAATCGTTGGCGTGGAAGCGGACAATTATAAGGAATCACCCTCGCGCAACGGCGCGCCACGCCTAGCGTTGTCCGCAGTGCTCATCACCCTCAACGCTGCGACCCAGCTCGAAGCCTGCCTCGCCAGCCTTGCGTTCGCCGATGACATTCTGGTGGTCGATTCCGGCTCGACCGACGCCACACTTGACATCGCGCAGCGGCACGGTGCCCGCGTGATCGTGCAGGAATGGCTCGGGTTCGGCGCGCAAAAACAATTCGCCGTCGAGCAAGCCGCGCACGATTGGGTACTGTGCCTCGATGCCGATGAGCGCGTAACGCCAGCCCTGCAAGCGAGCATCGCCAAAACCCTTGGTGCGCAACCCTCTCCGGCCGATAGTGCATGGAGAATGGCTCGTGCCAACGTTTTTATGGGACACGTGCTCCGGCATGGCGAGGGCTATCCGGACTGGAATCTGCGCCTGTTTGACCGCCGCCACGCGCGCTGGAGCGATGACCCGGTGCATGAAAACGTGGTGCCATCAGCCGGCACGGGCGTCGGCACCCTCGATGGCGATTTGATGCACGAGTCGTCCGAGTCGCTGTCCATCTATCTCGCCAAGCAAAACCGCTACACCGGTTTACAAGCCGCGCGCCTGTTTGCGCAAGGCCAGCGCGCCAGCGCATTGCGCATCGGGTTTGCGCCAGTGGTGCGCTTCATCAAGTTTTATTTTTTCAGACGCGGCTTTCTCGACGGCATTCCCGGCCTGGTGCATATCCTGATTGGCTGCCAGAACAGCATGCTCAAGTACGCGAAATTGCGGGAGCTGGAACGCTTCAAACGCGGCGGCTAAATCCCCGCGAACAGAGAGTCCAGATCGGGAAAAGTGATTTGGACAGCGGTCCGGCACGACACCTGCCGCGCGCCGCTGCACCCCGGCTTACGCCGCTTTAACCTCGTTCAACAGATCAGGGTGGCGATCGAGCACCTTGAGCAGTTTCACCAAAGCCAGGGGTGGCTTGGTCTTGCCGTTTTCGTAGCGTGAAAAGGCGTTGATACCGCCGCCAAATATTTCGGCGGCTTCGCGCTGGTCAAGGTCAAGCTTTTTGCGAATCTTGACGATGTAGTCCGGGCTGACAAAAGCGGCATTGATCTGCCGCCGGAACATACCGGTCAATTCGCTATAGCGGTCACCGTTTTCACGGTCCAGCACCACCTCATTACACGCCGGGCAAAAGTCCCCCGTAACGCCGGGAATGGAAGTGGACTCTCCCTTGTAGGAAAAGCGCAAATCACGGGTGTCATGCACCAGTTTGGCCGCTCCGCAGGACGGGCATTTCATAGTCATAGCTCCTTGAAGGAAACGATCAAAACGTCATTGATGACGGTGAGCTTGAGGTACACATCCCGGCCCCCGGTAGTCGAGGCGTGATACACATCCTGCCAGATGCGGTGATCGGCATGAGTC
>JAYTDE010000970.1:0-4225 GCA_043736195.1 Burkholderiales bacterium
CGGTGGCGCGCGCCACCGGTATCGAAAGGTCTTCACTGGTGCGCACCGGTGAGCAGTTGCGCGCCGTTTGCATGGATCTGGCAAAGGTCAAGGGTACGCAATTCGTGCAGCTCAAGGTCGATCCGGAAAAACTCCCGATCGTGCTGCCGCCGCGCGAGGCCTCTTATATCAAGAACCGATTCCGCATCTCGGTTCTGGGCGAAGCGGCGTTGCACGCCTGACCGCGTGGCAGGCGCGGTCGCGATCTGCGCTCGCGCCTGATTACCCTGCCCGCAAGCGGCAGGAGCGACTGGAAAGGTCGTCCTGCCTGCGGCCGGCCACGCCAAGGGTCGTGCCCCGCGTATAAAGCCTTCAGGGCATCAAGCCGCCGCCATTGACGTGCAGGGTCTGCCCGGTCACATAGCGTGCCGCGTCCGAGAGGAAAAACAGTATCGGTCCGACCACATCGTCGGCTTGGGCGAGTCGCCCCAGCGGCACACCGCGCAAATATTCTGACGAATCAACATGCTGCTCAAGGGACGGATCGTCGCCGCCGCGGCCGGTGCCGCCGCGCAGGAATGCGGTATCCACCGCGCCTGGCGCCACCGCGTTAACCCGCACCCGGGGCGCATTCTCCTGCGCCAGCAGACGCGTCAACTGGATGATCCCGGCCTTGGCCACCGAGTAAGGTCCATGGCCGGGAAACGGCTTGACACCAAGCCCGGAGGCCAGGTTGACGATTGCCGCGTCCTGCCCGCGATGCAAAAGCGGCAGCGCGGCCCGGCAGCAAAGAAACACCGAATTCAGGTTGCCGTTCAGAACCTCGCCCCAGGCTGCATTCGTGGTCTCGGCCACCGGCCGCGCGCCAAGCGAGAAACCCGCAAGATTGACCAGTGCATCGAGCGCTCCAAAATCGGCGGCGAGTCGCGCGAAGGCGGCGTCGACCTGGGTTTCGTCAGTCGCGTCAACGGGTAGCACGACTTCAGCCTGCGGCGGGTGCGCAAGTATGGATTGCGGCAAGTCCAGCACCGCTATGCGCGCACCGGAATCACGAACGGCAGCAGCCACCGCGCGGCCTATGCCACCGCAGCCACCCACCAGCGCGATGCGCATGCCTGATTTGAGATCAATGGACGGTTTCATGGGGTCAATTGTAAGGTTTGTAGGCAACGCAAGCGCGGCGCCGACCTGCCCCCGCGAGGCATAAGGCCGGTTCGTGGCGGCAGACCTTGCCCCTGCCTTGCCCGCCCCTCAAGTTTTGCCACGCTATGCCGGTAAGGGGCTACCAATCGCGCATCCGTTGATCAACGGCCAAGCATGACCGCTTTACCGCCAACTTGAGGGCGTCGTGGATTGCGCGGCAATCGCTCCCCTCTGGCCAGAGCCGCTCGAATGTTGCCCAGGTCGAGTCACCCGGAACCTGCATGACCAGATCCCGCACAAGGAGTATCGGCACCGCTTGCGTGGAAGCCTGGCGGCACGCACTTGCGTTGACCGCACGCGAACGCGACCGCCTGATCGCCGAGATCTCGCAAGTGCGCGGTTTGATGCCCTTGCTGATGAAGCCACGCGACGGCGAGAAATGGAGCGCCTCGGACAAGGCTGAACTCAGCTTGCATTTTCGGCGTCTACGCACCATTGCGCCCTATCTGGTGCTGTTGATCGCTCCGGGTTCGTTCGTGGCCCTGCCTGTCCTGGCATGGTGGCTGGACCGGCGTCGCAATCGCATTACCGACACATCGCCGGCAGTCATGCCGGATATGGCTTTGGCCGCGCCGCACGATGCGCGAAGACGCCGTCAGCTTGAGCAAACCCCATGAAACTGTGGGCGCGGTCCCTGCGCGCCAAATCGGCGCTTCAACTCAAAAAGGCGGTGCAGAGCACCGCGTCTAGTCTCCGAGTGGCTGCCAGCTTCCCGGCCCGCCCGGCGTCAGCTTTTGGCTGCCCGACCATACGTCCCCCGCAGCCACAGACACCGGATACTGCGCTACCGCGGCCTCGACACAGAGCATTTTCCGGTAGCCCTGTGCCTGCATGTCGGACAGCTGCGCGCACAGCATCTGCCACGGATTCCACACCACGACATCGGTAAAACCGGTTGCGGCAATGGCAAGCCGGGCGCTGCCGTCGTCCAGCGACAGTTGCCGCTGCGCACGATGGTAGACGCGATCGACCTCCTGCCCAACAACAAGCGAAGTGTCGGCTTCAACGCGGATGGCGTTGCCGCCTGCGGCGTCGCGATACTCGAGCCCGTTTAAACCCGTGAGAGCGGTGGCGGCAATGTCACCCACCGCGAGATAGGTATGCAAGGCACCGGTAAATGCGAATGGCGTGGTGCCGCTATTGCGCAACGACAGTCCCAGCTCGAAAAGTTCGGCGCGCAGCTTGACTTCAAGCAGCAGTTCGAAGGCATGCGGCCAAATCGCCCGCGTAGCGGCATCGTCGCCGGTGCGCAGTGTCAGGCTGACAAGCCCGTCATCGGCTTGCGCCCCTGCGAGTTCCCACATCCTTGAACGCACAAATCCATGCTTTGGCAACTCGCCCAGGCCCGAGAACTGGGGGAAGCACAGCGGAATGCCGCCGCGGATCGGCGTATGGCCGTCAAAGATGGCGCGCTCGCTGAGAAACAAGCGCTCGCGCCCCGCGGCATCGCGCCAGGAAAGCACCTGCGCACCGAAGCGGCTGACGATAGCGCTGGCAGCGCCGGCCACCAGCCGATAGCAATCGATGCCGCGAAACCGGATCGACTCAACCTGTGAAGGAAGCCGCATGATCGATGACCCCGCGCTCAATCCAGGGTGGCACCGGACTCCTTGACGATCTTCGCCCAGCGCGGAAGATCGTCGCGAATCATCGCCGCGAACTGTGCGCTGCTGCCTTTCATGATCTCGCAGCCCTGTGCGGCCAACTTGTCCTGTACCTCCTTGCTGTCAAGCGTGGTCTGCACCGCCGCCTGCAGTCTTGCCACGATGTCCCTGGGCGTGCCCGCCGGCGCCAGAATGCCATACCACGGGGTCGACCCGAAGCCTGGAATGGTCTCGCCGATGGTTGGCACATTGGGCAAGGCACCGATGCGCTTCTCGTTGACCGTCCCCAGTACCTTCAAGCGGCCGGCATTGATCAATCCGATCGACGAAGGCACGCTTTGCACCGACAGCGGCACCTGACCACTGGCAACATCAGTGGCCGCGGCGGCGGCGCCCTTGTACGGCACATGCACCAGTTCGATACCGCTGGCACGTTGCAGCATCTCGCCAATCAAATGATTCAGCGTTCCATTGCCGGCCGAGGCGATGGTCAGCGCACCCGGTTTGGCCTTGGCCGCATCGATCATTTCCTTCACGTTTCTGGCAGGAAACGCCGGGTGCGCCACCAGCACATAGCCGGCGGTCGCAACGGTCGCGACTGGCTCGAAATCCTTGATCGGATCGAAGCCGGTGTTCTTGTACAGCCACGGGTTGATCACCTGTGCGCTATTGGTGGTCAGCATCAGGGTGTAGCCATCAGGCCTGGCCTTGGCAGCCGCTGCGGTACCAATATTGCCCCCGGCGCCGGCACGGTTCTCGACCACGAACTGGCGGCCCATCACCTCCGACAGCTTTTGCGCCACGATGCGGGCGATAGCGTCATTGGCGCCACCCGGTGCCTGCGGCACGATCACCGTTACCGGCCGGCTCGGGTAGACGTCTTGCGCTTGGCCGTTGCCACACAACGCCAGCAGCACTGAAAGTGTCGCCGTCAGGTATCTTGTCTTCATGGTGTTGTTGCCTCCTTTATGCTTGCGCTGCGTCAGGGCACGAAGCGCGCGTCGATGCTGCCGATCGGTCCGAAGTCCGCCAGCACATGATCACCCGGCTTGACAGCAAACGGCTTGATGCAGGTCCCGGTGATCACCACCTGCCCGGCCTTGAGGATGATCGCCTGCGATGACAGTTCGTTGGCCAGCCAGGTCAACGCAATCAGCGGATCCCCCAGCACGTTGGCCCCGCTTCCCGTATGGATGGCGCCGGACGCGTCGCGCGCACTCACACTGTGGCGCGCCAGGTCGATCGATCTCCAACTCTCCGGCGCGGCTTCACCGATCAGAAAATATTCGGCACAGGCGTTGTCCGCAATCAGTTGCGGCGCGCCGGCGGCTTCAAAAGGCGCGAAGCGCGAGTTCGGCACTTCCAGCGCCGGGTGCAGGCTGCCAATCGCCGCCACTACCTGATCGCGCGTATAGGGTTGCGCGCGCGGCGCCAGATTC
>JAYTDE010000971.1:0-1789 GCA_043736195.1 Burkholderiales bacterium
GAGCGTCTTGATCGCCTGGTTGCAGTAAAACACTTGCGGGCCAAACGGCCAAAGGGTCATGACCTTGGCGTTGAAGCGGGTCTGCAGGCGCTTGTCGAAAACGTCGCGGTAGGCTTCGACTGCTTTACGCAAGTCCGCCATGTTGGTTGAAACCCCGATCAGATCGACGCCCTCGAAAAACGGATCGTCGCGCGAGGCCATGCCGATCTGCACCGACATCACGTCGAAGGTGCCCGAGCGCAACAGGCGCAGAGCATCGGCCGCTTGTACGCTGACCGCATCCATCGGGTTGTAGTTGATGTCCATTTGCATGCCGGCAAGTTTGGGCAGGGCGGTGAAGAAGGATTTCTCCACGCTGACATGCTTGCCGTTGGCCGAGAAGTTGCCGGCCACGCGCATGCTTTGCGCCATCGCGAGCGGCGCGGCGATGAGGCTGGCCAGCACCAGCACACTGCCGAGCTTGCGCACGCACGAAGAAAGCGACGCGGTGGATTGAATTTTCATGAAAAGTCTCCGATGGGTGAATGAAGCTTGAGGGTGATGTGGCAAACGGGATCGCAGGTGTAAGGGCTTATACGATGTGGGGCTGGAAATCGCGACCCAGTGAAGCCAAGGCGCCGAACATGCCCCAAGACACCGAATCGTACACAGGGAGTTGCAGCTTTTCACGCAACACCCGTGCCACCGTGGCGCCGCGGGTGTTGGTGCCGTAGATGATCAGTGCATCGGGCCGGACCGGGCTTACGGCCACGCAGGTCTCGGCCATGGCCATGATTTCCTGCGGCGCTACCGCGGCCATCGCGAAGTTGTCGGCAATGTCGTCGCGTCCGGTCACCGCCACGCACTCGTAACCGACAGCGGCGAAGCTGGCCTTGATCGTCAGATTCATGTCCGGCGGGTTGAGAGTGACCATGGCGAAGTGCCGCACGCCGCTGCGCTTGAATTGCGCCAGCAGAGCCAGGCTGGAAGTGGTGGCGGCGATGCCGGTGGTCGCGGTTATCTCGCGGCACAACTGGTGGTCGCGCTCGAAACCCACCACGCCGCCGGCACTGCCGTTCCAGCAGATCACGTCGCAGCGCGCATCGGCCAGCATTTTTGCCGCCCCTAACAGGGCGCCCGAGTCGTAGTAGGTAGCGGCCGGGTTGGCCACGCTGATGGCGGTGAGCGGAAAGCGCGCGAAGTGCACGCTTACGTCCGGCATGCGTGCGGCCAGCCGAACGCATTCCGGCTCGACCACGGTGTTCGACGACGGCAGGATCATGCCGATACGCGTCACCGCTGCATCCCTCAGGCGCCATAGCCCAAGGTGCGCGGCAGCCACGTCACGATTGGCGGAAACAGCATGCACAGCACCAGCACGCCGTACATCAGGGTGATGAAGGGCCACAGCGCGATGACGATTTCGCGCATCGATATCTTGTTGATGCTGCACACCACGAACAGCACCACACCTACAGGTGGTGTCAGCATGCCGATCACCAGGTTCAATACAAACAGAAATCCGAAGTGCAGCGGGTCGATGCCGTATGACAGTGCGATCGGATGCAACAGTGGCACCAGCATGATGTAGGCGGCATTCGATTCGAGGAACATGCCGACGAAAAACAGCAACACCGCCACCAGCGCCATGTAGCCCAGCGGCCTATCCGTGATCGACTTTACCAGCACCGCTACCTTCGCGGGCAACAGGTCGATGGTCAAGAGGTAGGTCACCACCGAGGCGAAGGCGATCAGGGCGCCGACCATGGCGGTGGTGATGGCCGAGCGCAGCAGTATGCCCGGCAGATCG
>JAYTDE010000972.1:0-3006 GCA_043736195.1 Burkholderiales bacterium
GAATCGCCGGCGGTCGGCGGCGACACCATCTGGTCGAACCAGATGCTGGCTTTCGAAGCCTTGTCGCCGGCCATGCAGCGCATGCTCGAAGGCCTGAAGGTGATGCACAGCGCGAAGCGCTCCTACGGACCGCAGGGCACCTATGCGGACGACGATCTGAAGAGCATGCGCATCCAGGTCAGCGAAGAGGCGCTCAAGGAGCAGGCGCATCCCTGCATTCGCAGCCACCCGGAGAGCGGCCGCAAGATCCTGTTCGTCAACTGGGTGTATGCCGTGCGCTTCGAGGGCATGACCGAGGAGGAATCGGCGCCGCTGCTGGACTTCCTCAATCGCCACAGCCAGCGCCCGCAGTTCCAGATCCGCTTCCGCTGGCGCCAGGGCTCGTTAGCGCTATGGGACAACCGCTCGACCCAGCATATCGCGGTCAACGATTATCCCGGCTATCGCCGCGTGATGGACCGGGTGACGATCGCCGGCGACAAGCCTTTCTAGAACACCCGGGATCGCCGGCGCCGCGTATTACGCAGCAAGCCCGCGCAGACTGCCCTGTTCGCCAAGCTGCGCGAGCTGCCGGTAAAGGGATGCCGCATCAAGGTCCTGGGCGCCGCTGGTGCAATCGAAGAACTTGGCCTCGAGATCGGCCTCTCTGAGCGGCAGTTTCGCGTTGCCGCGCGCAAATCGAATCGGGCCGGCATCGAGCCTGCGGCCGTCATTCAATTCGATCACCACGCTGTCGTTGAGCGCAAACACCGGTTCGACCGGGCATACCGAGTCGATTGTCGCGATGTTCACCTTGGCCATCGCCTCACGCACCGCGACCTGCTCGACGAAGGCGTCGGTGAGCTGCGCCAGGCCCACCTTGCGCGCCACCAGCGCTGCGGCCACCGCGAATTCAAGACTGAACTTGGCTTCAAGACCGGTCAGCGGATTGTGATTGCGCAGCATCGAGGCCTGGGCCACGCCGATGCTCGCATTGACCTGGCGCACGTCCTGCGGCTTGAGGTCATGCGTGCTCGCCAAGTCGAGCACGCCGTCGATCACGCGATGGGTGGCATAGCACATCGGGTATTTCTTGATCGACAGGCCTGATTCCAGGATGCGCAACTGCCTGCCAAGCTCCGCCGCCGACCCATCGCGCCGGGCCCGGCCCTTGGGCGAAAGCGCGGCGAGAAAACCTGCATGATGCTCGAACACATCGGGCGCGGCGCTCAGGCCCAGGGCAGCCAGCCGCACCGCCTCGATCGCACAGGCCGCGGCGCGCCCGGCGTGCAGCGGCTTGGTCATGGTGCCGAAATTGGCCACAAGGCCACCCGCCATGCTGGCCGCCAGCGCCAGTGCGTTGCGGCATGCCAGCGGCGAGAGCCGGTTCAGGTGCGCCACCGCGGCGGCGGTGCCAACCGTGCCCAACACCGCGGTCGGATGCCAGCCCTTGAGATGATAGGCATCCGGCTCGCGCGACAGCAGCTCGGCCCATACCTCATAGCCCACCAGGTAGGCGCGTATCGCATCCGCGCCGGAAGCGCCCAGGCGTTCGCCCTCGGCCAGCAGTGCCGGCACCAGCACCGTGCTCGGGTGGCCGCCCAGCGCCACATCGTCATAGTCGAGCGCGTGCGCGGCGGTGGCGTTGATCAGGGCGGCATCGGCGGATGCCACGCGCAGGGGACCGAACAACACGCGCGCATCCATCGCAGCTGAGCGGCGCTCTTCGACAAATCGGCGCACGATGCCCACCACCGGTTCATCGCGGCCGGCGATCATGGTGGCGATGGTATCGGTGAAGCCCAGGCGCACGATGCGCGCCGCGTCCTCCGGTACAACCACGCCAGTGCTCACGAACTGCGCGATCGACTCTGTCAAACCGTTCATCTCAATGCTCCCTGCTGGTGCTGATCCACCACTTGCGCCAGCACCGGCCAGTACAGCTTGCCATGGCCGGCGTCGATGGTTTGCTTGAGAACCTGCGCCACCAACGCAGCCCCCGGCGCATGGACCCCGGTTTCAGTGGCCAGTTGCAGCGCGTAGACGATGTCCTTCTGCGCATACTCGGTCGAGAACGCCTGCTCGGGAAACACGCCCGGCACCATCGCTTTCATGCCGTGGTTGCGCAGCGCGAAGCTGTCGGCCGAGCCTTTCGCCAGGGTCGACAGCAGCAGCTCCGGCGCAATGCCGACGCGGCGCCCCATGGCAATCGCCTCGGCTAAGGCATTGACGGTTTGCATCAGCACCATGTTGTTGAGAATCTTGATCGCCTGGCCGCTGCCGGCCGCGCCGCAATGGGTGATGTCGGAGGCGAAACAGCGAATCAGGGGCTGCAGTTGTGCAAAGGTCGCGGCATCGCCCCCGACCATCACGCTTAGCGTTCCCTCCTGCGCGGCCTGCCGGGTGCGCGCGATCGGCGCATCGGCGAAGCCCGCGCCACGCTCGGCGAATGCCGCGCCAAGGCGGCGCGCCAGACTCATCGGTGAAGTTCCGAGGTCGACCACGATCTGCCCGCGCCGTGCCAGCGCCAGCAAACCTTCGGGGCCGTCGCACACGCCTTCCACATGCTTGCCGCTGGGCAGGCAGATGAAGATCACTTGCGCCTTGTCGGCGATCTCGCGCACCGACCCGACTGCCTTGACGCCATGCTCGCGCAAACGCGCAAGCGGCGCTTCCAGAGTGTCGAAGGCGACAACCGGGACCCCGCCTTTGGACGCCAGATTGCGGCATATCGGTTCCCCCATCACCCCCAGGCCGATGAATCCAATCCGCCCGATTGCCGACATCGCTGTGCTCCTTTTGTTGCCTGCTCAAGCGCCGCGCGGTCGCAGGGCGTCAGTCCAGCGTGATTTTAGCCCTGCGAATGATGTCCCCCAGGCGCTTTTCCTCAGCAGCGCGAAAGGCCGTCGCCTCCGCCGAACTGGTCCAAGAGGTGGTGGCGCCGCGATCGAGGAACGCCTGCTTGAGCGCCGGGCTCTCCAACGCCTGGCGGGCAAACATCGAGATACGCTCCACCACCGGCGCCGG
>JAYTDE010000973.1:0-16442 GCA_043736195.1 Burkholderiales bacterium
AGACAGGAATCACGCAAATCCGCGGGGAACATGTGCACCGCCGGCCGGTCCAAACGTTACAAGCACACCACGACCCGGATCCGGAGTTCGCCATGCGAATGGCACGCAGTTTTGCCCTGGTTTTTCTTAGCGCCCTGCTGACGGCATGCGCCTCGTCCGGCCCGCCACCGGGTGCGGTGCAACGCCTGACGCCTGAACAATTGGCCAGTCTCAAGCCGATCGCCAACCCGAAAGTGCCCTTGGACGAAATTGTCGCGCTCTCGCAAACCGGCACGGCACCGGATGCGATCATCGCGCGCCTGACGGCCACCTCGACGATTCATGCCTTGACGCCTGCGCAAATCGTGGTGCTGTCACGCAATGGCGTGGACCAGAAGGTGATCGACCATCTGGTCGAAACGCAGGAAAAAGCGCGTCAGGCCACCCTGATCACGCAACTGGCTGATCGCGACGCCGAGGTGGCGGCGCAACTGGCGCGCGAACGCGAGCGACGCCTGGCGCTGCAACGGCGTTTTGACCAATGGAACTGGGGCTTTAGTTACGGCCCGTGGGGGCCGGGCTTCGGCGGCGGCTGGGGCCGCGGATACCACTACGATCCGTTTTTTCGCCGCTACGGTCCGCGCTGGTAACCAGGTCTGGCGCCAGCCAAGCACTGCAGAATCAAGCGAAGGCCACGCTCACGCGCCGATTCTGTCGCCCTTTGCTTTCGATTTTCGTCACCACTACCGCGCCGATCTCGGCGATGTTCGCCACATGGGTGCCACCGCAGGCCTGTAGATCGATGCCTTCGATGCGCAACAGGCGCACGCGGCCGAATCCGGCCGGCGGCTTGACCGACATGGTCTTGACCAGTTCCGGGCGCGCCGCCAGTTGTTCCTCGCTTACCCATTCGGTGGTGACATTCGCGCCCGCGCTGATCAGCTGATTCAGACGGGCTTCGATCTCGGCACGCTCGAGTCTTTCGCCCTGCAAGTCGAAATCCAGGCGCCCGGAATCCTCGCGCACACTGCCGCCGTTGACCGGCCCCGGTACCACCGCGGTCAGCACATGCAGGCAGGTGTGCATGCGCATCAGGCGATGACGGCGCTCCCAGTCGATCGACATGGTCACCGGCGTACCGATCGCAGGAAGTGACGCGCCGGGCGCCACGCAATGCAGGATTGCACCGGGCGCCGTGCCGCGCCGGGTATCGGTGACAAGCAGTTGCCCACCGTCCCAGCGGATACTGCCGGTATCCCCCGGCTGGCCGCCGCCGGTGGCGTAGAAAATCGTCGCCGCCAGCGTGATGCCGGTTTCATCGGTACCCGCAACCGTCGAGGCCGCACCCTTCAGATACGCATCCTCACGAAAAAGCTCGTGCGTCAGCATCCAAGCGCGCCCGCCAATTCGCCGAAATCGCGCACGTTGAGATCGAAGCGCGGCTCGTAGCTGCCGTCATCGGCCTCTGTTGCCGCCACGGTACGGCCGAATTCCAGCGGACGCGGCACGAAGCAGGTCATGAGGCCGGCCTTTTTCGCGCCATCCAGATCGTTCTTGTGTGCCGCCACCAACATCACTTCGGCTGGCTTCAAGGCCAGCATGCGCGGTGCCGACAAGTAGGTTTCGCGGTCAGGCTTGTAGTGATGCACCCATTCGGCGGAGAACACCAGGTCCCAGGGCAGGCCGGCGAATTTCGCCATGTTGGTAAGCAAGGCCACGTTGCCGTTGGACATGCTGCCGATCACGTGCCGGGTCTTCAGGCGCTTGAGACCACGCACCGCGTCCGGCCATGCCTTGAGGCGGTGCCACATGGTGTTGATGCGCGCCAGGTCGGCCGCCTTGAGCGCACTTTTCGGCGTGCCGTTCAGATAGGTCGGCAACAGACCCTTGAGCGCCATCAGATGCAGGGCATCGAGATTGGTCCAGGGCAGCGTGCCGCGGCGAACCTTGTGCATGTTGGGTTGATAGGCGCCGCGCCAGGCATCGACCAGGCCTTCCCAGTCGATGCTCCAGCCGCGTTCGGCATTCATCGCGCGGCCTGCGGCGATGATGCTGCCACGCCAGTCGACGCAGGTGCCGAACACATCGAAGACCAGGGCCTTGGGGGCTGCGTTCATGCGGCTTTCCTTAGTGATGGGGCAAACATGGCTTCCATTTCGCGGCGCAGCTTGTAGGCCGACAGGTTCTGGTCAATCGCCACGTCGGCCCAGGTCAGGCTCTGGCCTTTCTTGACCGGTCGCAGCACTTTCACATCATGCGCCAGGCCCAGCGGCAGGCCACCGGTCGCATGCGATTTCTGCGCCTGGAACAGCTTGCCCCACACCGTGTAGCCGCCTTCGCCGTCAAGCATTTCACCGGGCTTCAGGTCACGCTTGGCGGTGGCCACCACGTCGGCATTCCAGCAGACGGCAGCCCCGGTGGATTCGCCGCGCAGCGCCACCGAGGCCACCGAAATGCCGACCTCCAGCCCGATCAGGTGCCAGCGTTTGTACAGGCATGCATAACGACCACTGGGGTCGGTGCGCACCATGTATTCCTTGAAACAATTGCGGATATATTCGGTCTCGCCTTCGAACACCACGAATACGCCGAAGCGGATGTCGTAGGGAATCACGCGGCCATCCTTTTCGAGTGACGAAATCACCTCGACCTGGCCCTTCGAATGCAACACGCCACCTTCGGCGATGGGCCGGCACACGAATGGAATGTCGTCGACCGAGGCTGGCGGATACAGCAGGCCATCCGGCGGTGCGATCAGGCCGGTGGCGTTGCATACCGCGGTGCTCTCGATCGAGGGTTTGGAGCCATCGAGAAAGGAATTGAACATCTTCGGGTTGAGGCCGCCTAAGCGCGCGGTCTCGGGCGACAGGCCGTAATGCCCCCACACCGTTTCCGGCGTCGATTCCGAAAAATGCGGCAGCCATTTATGGCCGCGCCCGGCTGCCACCACGGAAAACCCTGCGGCACGCGCCCAGTCGACCAGGTCGCAAATCAGTGCCGGCTGGTCGCCATAGGCCAGGCTGTACACCACGCCGGCCTCACCCGCCTTGGTGGCCAGCAAGGGCCCGCAAAAAGCATCGGCTTCCACCGTCACATTGACCACATGTTTGCCATGTGCGAACGCCGCCAGGATGTGCTCGACCGCCGCCACCGGGTTGCCGGTGCATTCGACGATGATCTCGATCTGCGGGTGACGCACCAGTGCTTGCCAGTCGTCGGTGACACAGGTGTTGCCGCGGGCAATGGCGTCGTCGAACGAGCTGGCCGACGATTGCTCAGGCTTCCAGCCCACCCGTTCCAGGTTGGCGCGCGCGTTCACCGGGCTCAAGTCGGCGATGCCCACCAGATGCACACCCGGCGTACGCGGCACCTGTGCCAAATACATCGAGCCGAACTTGCCGGCGCCGATCAGGCCGATGCGCACCGGTTTGCCCTCGGCCTGGCGTTTTTGAAGCTTGGCGTACAGATTCATCTCAGGCGGCCTCTTTTAGAAGACCGGTGAGTTCCTCGGCCGGCGTGCCGTCTTTCCACGGCGTGGGCACCGGGTAGTCTTTGAGCAGACAGTCGTCGGGCAGGCACACGATGGGATCGAACTGCCGATGCGCGATGTAGCCTGGGCGCTTGAAGCGGCGCACATGATTCGCCACCGCATTGAGCGACAGATACACGTTGACCCGGTTCCACGGCGACAAGTTGGAGGTCGAGGCATGCACCAGGCAGCCGTGAAAAATGATCATCGAACCCGGCGGCCCCTTGGGAGCTACGATGCCGCCCTTCAAACCGCCGGCTTTCTCGACCATTTGCGTGATGGTCTGGTTGTTGATGGTCCAGAGCGGATAGCTGGTAGTCGAAGTGTCATGGCCGGCTTCCAGCACGCCCTGCTTATGGCTGCCGGGAATGAACATCAAGGGGCCGTTGAACTCGTTGGTGTCGTCCAGAAAGATCGCGACGTTCATCGCTCGCGCCTCGGGCATGTGGTCGTCATTCAACCAGGTGCCGTAATCCTGGTGCCATTGCCACACGTCCCCATCGAAGGCCATCTTGCCGTTGATCTTGAACTGGTGCATGTACAAATCTTCGCCGAAGATCTGCCGCACCGGTTCGACCATGCGCGGGTGACGCGCCAGCCGCGCGAACATGTCGTTGTACATGTGCGCGGCGAAATTGGTGCGCACCACGTCGCCGGTTTTCTCGCGCACATTCTCGGGCCGGCGCTGGGCGTAAATGCCCGGCACTTCGTCGGACAGTCGCTTGATCTCGTCCGGCTTGAACAGACTCGGGAAAAAAAGGTAGCCGTCGCGGTCGAATTGCGCGAGTTGCTCAGGGGTCAGCTTCATGGATGTCTCCTATTGAGATGGGCTTGGGGGTTGGCTATCGCGATGCCACTTCGATATGTTGAATCAGGTTGCTGGCAAGTTTGGAGCCGGCGGCATCGCAATGCGCGACGGCCAGGGATTCGGCCCGCGCGCTGTCGCCGCGCTCGATGGCCGCAACGATCTCAGCGTGTTCGTCCCAGATCGCCGCGCGCGCGCCCGCACTTTGCAACACCGCGCCCATGGCACGCCGGATGTGCCGCCAGTGGCGACCCGTACTCTCGGCGATCAGCGGATTGCCGGAGGCTGCGTAAATCAGCTTGTGGAACTCCATATCGGCATCGATCATCGGGCCGATCGCGCCACCGGCTGCGATACGCCGACCATGGTCAAGGGCGGCAGCGTCAATACGGGCGCCAGCACTCGCCGCCAAGCGAGCGGCTAGACCGTCGAGCGCCGAACGCACCTGGTAAAGATGCGCGATCATGGCCGCATCAAGAGGGGCCACCATCAGGCCGCGCGCGCCTGACTGGGCGGCGGATTTCATCGGCGCATCGACCACGAAGCCTTCCTTCTTGAGCAGGCGCAGTGCCTGCAATACCGGTTGGCGCGACACGGCAAGCGTTACCGCGAGTTCCTCCTGCGTCAAGCGGTGACCGGGCGCAAGCTCACCGCTGCTGATGGCGTCAAGCAGTGCGGTGTACACCTGATCAACTAGATCAGGGGCGATGTGCAATTGGGCAAGCGACATAGTCTAGCGTGAACTTTTCCTTTGGAATCAGTAACCTGGGCGGCTCACGTTGGTTGTTGCCGTCAGTACTTCGCAGTCCGCACGAAACCTTGCCGCAGCAAGGCACATGACCAAAGAACTGATTTTTTCTGTATACAGAGTACAGATATTCGCCGACCCAGTCAAGCGCCACAACACACGCAGCGCTCAGAATTGCGGAGTAACGCCATTGCGGCTGGCGTCATTCGCCTACCGAACCATTCATCCCCGCAAGCGGGCACCTGCTTTCCATCCGGCGCGACAAGCACCAACGCGAATATGTGCGACGATTCACAACCCATTCCCAAAACCAGCCGCGCCCCCCCCTGTGCCCAAATGACTACCATCCGCCTTTGCCAGATCCTGTTCGTTTTCCTGATCGGCGCGTTCGCTGCGCTGGTGACCATCAACAATCTGCGCGACCCGCAGAGCAACCTCAACTTCGTGCGGCACCTGATGAGCATGGACACCATCTTTCCGGACAGCCGGCTCAAATCGCGCGCCATCCACTCGCCTTGGCTGCAACGCCTGTTTTTCGGCGCGATCGTGGCGACCGAGGGCGCAACAGCGTTGTTGTGTTTCGCCGGCGCGCTCGTGCTCGCAGCAGCCATCGGCGCGCCGGTTGATGAATTCCATGCCGCCAAAGCGCTCGCGTTCGGTGGTTTGGGCCTGGGTTTCGCGCTGTGGTTCGGCGGTTTCATGGTGATCGGCGGCCAATGGTTCGCCAGCTGGCAGTCCAAGGAATGGAACGGCCGCGAATCCGCATTCATGTTTTACGCCGCCATCGGCATGGTGTTCCTGATCCTGCTGCACAAGGCCTGAACCGTGCCCCTGGATTCAAGCCCGGCCAAGGCACTTTGTCAGTCGGACTCCTACACGCATAAGCGCCGTAGAAGAAGCGGTTTTTCCCTCTTGCTCCACTGTTTGACTGCGTGCCAGCCGGGCTAGGATTGGTCATCAGTGTGCGATTGCGAAGGCCCGCCAAATGTTCACCACCCTGTCACGCAAGTTGATGCTGCGCCTCATGAAGAGTCGCGCCGAAAAACATTCCGGTTGCCGAATCGACGTGGCCCGTCTGGCGACGGACCCGGAATACGCAAGCGCCATACGCGCCCTGGCCCAGTTCACGCTTGACGAGGAACTGCACGCGATCAGCGATCTGGCCGGTTACGCCTCTGCAACCGCCTACCCTGCCATAAGGTCGCTGCCAGCGGACGAGCGCGAGGCGCAAGCACCGCTGCCTGCGCATCTGGCGCAAGTCTTGCCGTTCCGCGTACGCGTCGCGCTCTGACGCGCGCAGCCCGCCAAGGCGGGCTGCGCCAGGCAACTGCCGGCCCGGTTGCCCCACCAATGGCGTCACCACGACACCTTGGCGCCGCGCGCGCTGGTGCGGATTTCCCCACATTTTTGCGAGCTTGTGGACTGCGCGCGAGGCGCCTTTCACGGGTTGCGACGTCGATCTGGGGCCGGTGGCCCGGTATAATCAGGTCCTCCTTGCGTCAAGCAAATCGTCGAAAAGCACAAACCCATGGAACTGACCGGCACGCAAACCCTGCCCGTGTCCCAGCAAATCGCCTGGGACGCACTGAACGACCCGGAGATCCTGAAAGCCTCGATCACCGGCTGCGAACAGCTTGACCGCATCAGCGACCACGAATTCAGCGCCGCGGTAACCGCGGCGATCGGCCCGGTGAAGGCCCGCTTCAAGGCAAAACTCACCTTGTCTGATGTCGATGCGCCTAATTCCTACAAGATCCGCTTCGACGGCCAGGGCGGCGCTGCCGGCTTCGGCAAGGGCGAAGCCAAGGTAGCACTCACCGCAGAAGGCGCCGCCACCCGCCTGGACTACACCGCTCAAGCCAACGTGGGCGGCAAGCTGGCGCAGATCGGGTCAAGGCTGGTGGATGCCGCCTCGAAAAAGCTAGCTGATGAATTTTTCAACAAGTTCAATGCGGAACTCAAGCGCCGCTACGCCCCGCCGGAGCTTGCCGCGGCGCCTGCGCACCTCGACGCCGTGCCTGCCAGCGGCCCGCACTCGGGCGATGCCGGCAGCGGCACCATCATTGCCGTCACTCTGGCGATACTGGCGGCCATCGCTGCGATTGCCGCCTTCCTGGCAAAAGGTTGATGCTGCGCCGGCCTTCAACCGGTGCAATGTTGGATATGCCGCGCAGCGGCAAGTTGTAAACCGGCGCAGAGCGACGAATCGGTACGCGGGGGTGCCGGACACGCACGCCAGGCCGCTGCAACGCAGCCGCCCTACTTCCCGCGCATGGTCGTAGGCAGCCAAAGCGCGATCTCCGGCCAGACCCAGAGCATCGCGATCACTCCCAGCATCAGGAACACATACGGGAAGGATCCGGCCACCACCTCGGAAAATTTGGCACCGCCGGAGATGCCGTGGATGGTGAACAGGTTGAGCCCCACCGGCGGGGTGATCTGGCCCAATTCGATCAGGATGGTGATGATGATCCCCAGCCAGATCAGGTCGAAGCCGACCACCTTGATGATCGGCAGCAGCACCGGGAGTGTCATGTAGATCATCGAGATGCCGTCGACGAAACAGCCGAGGATCACGTAGAGCACCACCAGCATCAGGAAAAACTCGAACTTGCTCAAACCCAGGGTCAAGACCCATTCGCTCAATTCGCGGCTGACGCCGGAAAAAGTGAGCGCGGTCGAGAGTATCTGCGCGCCGATGATGATCATCGCCACCATGCAGGTGGTCTTGACCGTCGACATCACCGAATCCCTGAATACCTGCCAGGTCAGCGTGCGGTAGGCCGCGGCCAGCACCAGGGCGCCGGCGGCACCGGCCGCCGACGCTTCCGTGGGCGTGGTGATGCCGGCATAGATTCCGCCCAGCACGCCGGTTAAGAGCGCGACGATCGGCAGCACGTCCAGCAGCGGGCGCTCCGAACGCACCCCGGCGGAGAGGTTGAGCTTGTCGCGTGCGGGCGCGATGTGCGGCTTGTAGATCAACAGGATCGCGATGTAGAGCATGAACACCACGCTCATCAGGATGCCCGGCAGGATGCCGGCGATGAACAGGCGCCCGACCGATTCTTCCACCAGCGCCGCATACAGCACCATGATGATCGACGGCGGGATCAGGATGCCGAGCGTGCCACCTGCCGCCAGCGAACCGAACACCGCGCGCGGCTGGTAGCCGGCGCGCAACAGTTCCGGAATCGCCACCGTTCCCACGCTGGCCGCGGTGGCCACACTCGACCCGCTGACCGCCGAGAAGATCGCGCAACTGACGATGTTGGCATGCAGGAGGCCACCCGGCAGGCGGCGCAGCAATGTGGCCACCCCTGCATAGAAAAACTTGCTCACTCCGCTGCGCAGGATCACCTCGCCCATCAGGAGGAACATCGGCACAGCGATCAGGATGTAGCTGTTGGCGTTGTTCCAGACCACCGAGCTCAGGCCCTGCAGGCCGATGTAGCCCTTGCTGAGCACGATGATGAGAACGCCCACGATACCCAGCGCAAAGGCGGTCCACTGGCCGACCATCAGAAAAATCGCCAGGGCGCCAAGCAGCACCGCCATCAACACCTCTGAACTCATGTCTGGCAACCCCTATGGAATCTTGCGCACGCGATCGAAGAGGAATGCCAGCAGTTGCAGCACCAGCAACCCGCAGCCGATCACCATGATGGACATGGGAATGTATTCGGGCGTGTTGAGAACCGAGATCGCCCGCGTATCGCGCACATACGCATACTGCACGTGCAGGGCGATGAAGAACGTCAGGGTCAGCGTGAAAAGAAGGCTGGTGGCGACGATGAACCAGCGCGCCGCTGCCAGCCAGACGCCGCGCAGGCGGTCATACAAAAGCTCGATGCGGATGAAGCCGCCCTCGCGCACGGTATAGGCCAGCCCGAAGAAAATGACGCCCACGTTCAGATAGCCCGCCAGTTCATCGGCGACCATGGTGGAGTGGTTGAACATGCGCGCGACCACTTCCACGCATACCAGCAGCAGGATCAGCACGGTCGACAGGCCGGCGAGATAGCCGCCGACCTGCACCAGGCGGTCCACCAGGCGCCTGATCATGTCACTTGCCCGCAATCAGCAATCAGTTCGGCACCCGCAGCGGCTCGCATACGCAAATTAGCGCCCCAGAACCGCGCGGATTTCCTTGACTGCGGCCACACCATTGGCCCCTTGCTCCTCCGCCCAGCTGCTCCAGTAGGGACGCATGCGCTCGGTCAGCTTGTCGATTTCATCTTTGGGCGGCGTGAACAGGTCCACAGCGTGCTTGGTGCGCAGGGTCTCCAGGTCGCGCACCTCGTCGGCCGCGTTCTGCTTGGTCATGCGCGGCCCCCATTCGACGGCCACCGCGTCCAGCGCGGTGCGTACCGCAGGCGCAAGTTTGTTGTAGGCCGCCAGATTGACCAGAACGTAGTCGGGGCCGCCGACGTGGATGTTCGGCATGTAGCCCCATTTCACGAACTCGTACCACTTGGCGCCCATCACGTTGAACCCGGCGGTGACGAAACCGTCGACCACGCCGCGCTCGACCGCCACCGGCACCTCGGCCAGGGTCAGCGAAACCGCCGCCGCGCCCAGGCGCTTGAGCATTTCGTTTTGCTTGCCGTCGGTGGTGCGAAACTTGCGGCCGGCGAAATCCTCGAGCTTCTTCACCGGTGCGCCGCGCCCGTACAGGTTTTGCTGCGGCCATTCGAAGTAGAACAGGGTCTTGACACCGGCCTTCTCGAACTCCGGCTCGGCATACTTGCGGATGATCGGCCATACCTTGTTGAGTTCATCCGAGGTGCGCACCAAAAACGGCAGGTTGGCCACCGACGCCAGCGGCACGGCCCCGGAAATGAAACCGGAATATGCCTCGCCCAGTTGCACCTGGCCCAGACCGGTGGCACGCACGACCTCATTCGCCTTGAAGGGAAACTCGCCGGCCGGCCGCACTGTTATCACCAGTTGTCCATTGGTGCGCTTCTTGACTTCGTCGGAAAATTCCTTGAGCCTGAGCGTGATCGGATGGGTCGCCCCCGGAAAGGCGAACATGTCCCACTGCTGCACCTGTGCGTGGACCGCCCCGGCAAAGGGCAGGGCCGACAGCCACGCCAGGGCGTACGCCGCGCGTTTGATCAGATTCATAGTCTCTCTCCCAGTTTGTGGTTGATGGAAACTGCATCTTGGCCATGCGCCGCCGCGATCACCTGTATGCGCCTTCTGCGGGCGCCGCGACCAGGCTCTGGCATCGGTTGCTCAATCGACGCTGCGATCAAATTTTTGCTGCGCATTGAAGCCAACACCCCACCTAAGTTATCATGATTCGAACATCGGCGCAGATTCTATGTATCGAATAAATGACGCGCCAAACGAACATCATTGAAAAGGAGATCGCCATGACTTCAAATTCCTACCGTGTGGTGTGGCCGCGCAGCGCACGGACAGTTGCGGCCAAACCGCTGGCGCCGCGCCTTACTTCGCTTGAAGGCAAGACCATCGGCTTTGTCTGGGACTTCCTGTTTCGCGGCGACGAGATCTGGCCGCTGCTCAAGGAAGAACTATCCGCGCGCTACACCGGCCTCAAGTTCGTCGATCACGACACCTTTGGCTCCACCCACGGCGAGGATGAACACCAGGTTCTGACCTCGATGCCGGCGAAGATCGCCGAATTCAAAGTCGACGCCATCATCTCCGGGATGGGTTGCTGAGGGAGCTGCACGCCCGCCGTGTTGCGGGCCAGCGCAGTAGCAGAGCAAGCCGGTGTTCCGACCGCCTCCTTGTGCTGCGAAGGATTCGTGGGCCAGGCCAAATCGACCTCCGAAGGCCTGGGTTACCCGAATCTGCAAGTCGCACGCGTTCCCGGGCATGTCGATGTGCAATCGGCAGACGAGTTGCGCAAGAACGTGCTGGCCGTCACCGTCGATGACGTTATACGCTGCCTGACCGAAGCGGTCGAGGCGGTCGCCCCGAGCCACGACCCGGGGCCGCGCGAGATCGTCTTCGAGGGCAGCTTCGAGGAAGTCAATCGCCTGTTCCTCGAAAATCGCTGGAGCGACGGCCTGCCGATCATTCCGCCGACGCCGGAAAAGATCGCACAGTTCCTGGCCTTCACCGAGCGCGACGCCGACGAGGTCCTGGGCAAAGTGTTGCCGGACAATCGCGCGGCGACCATCTGGAACATCGCCGTCAACGGCGTGATGGCTGGCTGCCGACCCGAATACATGCCGGTCCTCGTCGCCGCGGTGGAAGCGATGGTCGATCCGCTCTACGGTGTGGAACACAGCGGCAACACGCCGGGCTCGGAGACCCAGATCGTGGTCAACGGGCCGATCGCCCGCGACCTCGGTTTCAACTACGAGCAAGGGGCGCTGCGTGACGGCTTTCAGGCCAACACCGCGATCGGCCGCTTCTGGCGCCTCTACCTGCGCAATGTCGCCGGCTTCCTGCCGCACCACAACGACAAGGGCACTTTCGGCGGCACCTGGCGCGTAGTGCTGGCCGAGAACGAAGCGGTCTTGAAGCGCATCGGCTGGAGCAACGTGGCCACAGACATGGGGTCGCCGGCAGGAGCGAATGCTGTCACGATTTCACGCTTCACCGGTGCCAATGTGATCGCCTCGGTATTCGGCGATACGCCGGAGAAATGCCTGCCCTATCTGGCCGATGCGCTGGTGACGCACACCACCTGGGAAGTGATTTTCACCGTCGGCATGTCCACCGGAATGTACCGTCCCATGCTGATCCTGAGCCCGGTGATCGCCGAGACCATCGCCCGTGCCGGCTGGTCCAAGGCCGATGTGCAACGCTGGTTGTTCGACCACGCGCGCATGCCGGCACGCCGCTTCGAGCTGTACCTGTCAGGCTGGACCAACCTGGTGCCCGGACGGCGCTCCCTGCTCGAAATGTCGCGCCTAGGCCGTGCACCACGCGCATTCGGCGCCTCGGCGGACCCGGAGCGCCTGGTGCCGATCGTGGGCAAGCCCGGGGATTTCATGATCGCCGTCAGCGGCGACGCCTTGCGCTCAAACTGCTACGTGCTGGTGCACAACGGCATTCTCGGCTTCCCGGTCTGCAAGGCCATTGCGCTGCCGGCAAGCTGGCAGGACAAGCTGGCGCAGGCTTCCTGACCCAAGCCATCGGCACCCATGTCTGACGCATCCGAACGCGCGTGGGTCCTGATTCCGGCGGGGCAGCGTGCCAGCGGCGACTGGATCGACGATACGCTCGCCGCGCGCACGCGCGAAGCCGGCATGCAAGCCCGCACCCCCCTGGCCGGATGCTTCCCGCGCGGCCGCGTCGAGGCGGTACCGGCACGCGATACCGACGCGTTCGTCGATGCCCTCTACAGTGCACGCGGCTGGACCGACGGCCTGCCGGTGGTCGCCCCGACCCTGGCGAGGGTGCGCGCCATGCTGCGTTTCGCAACCTTCGGCGCGGACCACGCTTTGGGCGAAGTCGATCCCCTGAAAGGTGTGGCCAGCATCGAGAAGATCGCGGCCAACGCGGTGATGGCCGGCTGTCGTCCGCAGTACTTTCCAGTCGTTTTGGCCGCTGTCGAGGCGATCCTCGATGCGGATTTCAACCTGCGCGGCGTGCAGACGACCGATGAAAACGTGGCGCCGCTTGTGGTGATCAGCGGGCCGGTGGCACGTGCCCTGGACATCAACGCCGGGCTTGGCGCACTCGGCCCGGGCTGGCGCGCCAACGCCACTATCGGCCGCGCCTTGCGCATGGTGATGAACAACCTCGGCGGTGGCTGGCCCGGCACGGTGTCCTTCGCCGGCCTGGGGCAACCCGGCCGTTACACCCTGTGTCTGGCGGAGAACGAGAGTGAAAGCCCGTGGCAGCCGCTGCATGTGGAAGCTGGTTTCGCACCGCATGAGAGCGTGGTCACCCTGATGCGTGCCGAGAGCGTCATCAACGTCACCGGCGGCTTGGCCGAGATCGCCAGTGTGATGGGCACAGCGGCGTCCGCATTCTCGACCCTGTGGAGCGGCCGCTCCACGGTGATCCTGTCGCCTGCGCTCGCCCACTCGCTGGCGGCGCAAGGCATGAGCAAAGAGGCCGTGCGCGAATGGCTGTTCGAGCATGGCCGCCGACCTGCCGATGAGTGGCGCAGTTCCTGGCTGTTTCGCACCATCGGCGACATCGAACGCTGGCCACAAGCTGTGCGCGACGCGGCGGCACACGGCGCCGTGCCGGCGCTGGCACGCGCAGAAGACCTGGTACTGGTGGTCGCCGGTGGCAACATTCCCATCCCCCAGCACGTTTACTGTCCCTCCTGGGGTTTTCCGCCGGCGCGCATCAGCCGCAAAGTCCGCTTGCCCGACCTGTGGGAAGAGATGCTCACTGAGCGACGCGCTGCCGAACAAACAAGATTGGGGATCGCATGAGTGCGGCCGATTTCGAACTGGCAGTCGTGGGCGGTGGCATCGCGGCGCTTACCGCGGCCTGGCACGCCGCGCAGAATGGCGCCCGCGTGATCGTTTTCGCGGGGTCTGACTTGGCCGGCGGCCTGGTTGCCAACATCGGCGTGCTCGAAGGCTTTCCGGCGGCAAGCCCGACAGCGGGGCTCGCTCTCGCGGAACGCCTGCAGGCCGAGGCAAAGGCACTGGGCGCATGCTTCGAATTCCACGCTGTGGAGCACCTGACCAGGATCGGCACCGGTTTCGCGCTGCGCGCGGCGGGGCGTGATTGGCATGCGGCCAAGGTCATCGCCGCCACCGGTGCACGCTTGAAGCGCCTGGAAGTAGCAGGCGCTGAGCGCTTTCGCGACAAAGGCGTCCTGCAATGCGCGTGGTGCAATGCAGGCCTGTATCGCGGCCGGCCGGTGGCGGTGGTAGGTGGTGGCGACGCCGCGTTTCAGGAAGCGATCCACCTGGCGCACAAGGGGGCGCGCGTCACCATCGTCATGCGCGGCGAGCAGGTGCGCGCGCGCCGCGTGCTTATGGAACGTGTGGCCGGTGACGAGAGCGTGCAGTTGCGCTGGTCCAGCGAGGTGGTGGCGGTCAGCGGCGAAGCGCATGTGACCGGCATCGACGTCCGCGATCTCGCCAGTGGCACCACCGACACCATCGCCTGCGACGCGGTGTTTCCCTACATTGGCCTTGCGCCCAACAGCGAATGGCTGGGCGACCTGGCTCCACGCAATGCCGCCGGCGCGGTGTCGACCGACTCGGACATGCGTACCACGACACCAGGCCTGTACGCCATCGGCGCTCTGCGCGAAGCCTATCGCGGCCGCCTGACCGACGCGATCGGCGAGGCCAGCACGGCCGCAGCCGCCGCCTGCGCCGAACGCGACATTTCGCGCTGACGGCACACTCGATTCACAACCCTCGGGAGACTCAGCATGCGCGACTACCTTGCCTGGCGCCTGGCTTTCGGCGTCACCACGCCTTCGACCAACACCGTGGTGCAACCGGAATACGACGACATGCGCCCGCCGGGTGTGACCAATCACCTCGGGCGCATGGTCATACCGGACATGCCGATCGCCAACAACGACGATTTCGACCGTTCCATCGAGCTGATCGACGCCGCCCTCGAAGGCGCGGTCGAACGCGTGATGGACGCCAAGCCGAATGCCTTCATCCTGGGCATCTCGGCATTGTCGGTGTGGGGCGGCACGCCCGCCTGGGGCGATGAACTCAAGGCGAGGATCCGTCGCGTCGCCGGATGGGATATCCCGGTCGCGCTCGCCACCGACGCGGTGGTCGCTGCCCTGCGCGCCCATGGCGTCAAGCGGCGGATCGCGGTGATGGAGCCCTACTACCCGTCGATCGAATCGAGAATGCAGGGCGTGTTCGGACCATCCGGCTATGAAATCGTGCGCTACAACCACATGCGCGGCAAGAGCCCGGCCTCGTATTCGATCCTCACCGCCCAGGACATGATCCAGGGCATGCGTGCGATCGACGGACCGGATATCGAGGCCATAGTCCAGTTTGGCGCCAACCTGCCGATGGCGAGACTCGCCGACGAGGCCGAACGCTGGTTGAACAAGCCAGTCATCAGCATCAATGTCGCCACCTACTGGCATGCACTGCGCATGAACGGCATCAGCGACAAGCTCTATGGCTTCACGCGGTTGATGTCCCGATTCTGAGCTCGCCGTGCGCGCCAATGCCCGGCAGTTCAACAGTTTGCCGGCTGCCGGCTGCCGGCTGCCGGCTGCACGCTCGTGCATGCCACAGGCACCCACGCATTGCGGCGGCCGCGTTGCGCGGCCGCTCCGGCATCACGCCTGCATCAACTCCGCGGCGCGCTTGACCGACTTGACGATATTGACATAGCCGGTACAGCGGCACAGGTTGCCCTCAAGGCCCTTGACGATGTCGTCGTCGCTCGGGTTCGGGTTGTCCTTGAGAATGCCGACCGCGGCCATGATCATGCCCGGGGTGCAGAACCCGCACTGCAATCCGTGGCATTCGGTGAACGCCTGTTGTACCGGGTGCAGTGTGTCACCCTTGGCCAGGCCTTCGATGGTGGTGATGTTGGCGCCATCGGCCTGTGCCGCCAGGATGGCACATGACTTGACCATGCTGCCGTCAAGCTCGATGGTGCAGCAGCCGCACTGACTGGTGTCGCAGCCGACATGGGTGCCGGTGAGTTTCAGTTCATCGCGAATCAGGTCGACTAACAGGGTGCGGCCTTCGGCCTCGGTGGAAACCTGCTTGCCGTTGATGGTGAAATTGATCTTGTTCATGGCGGGACTCGAATCCTTGGGGCTTTCAGCCGGTGATTTTCAGGACGGCGCGTTTGGTCATCACGGCCGCGAGATGGGCGCGGTAGTCGGCACCGGCATGCAGATCGGCGATGCAGCCGCTGTCGTCGACCTTCAGGCCTTCAAGCGCGGCAGCGGCGAAGTTTTTTGCAAGAGCAGCTTCGGCTTCGCTCCAGCGGAACACGCCGGAGGCGCCGGCGCCGGTGATCGCCACCCGCACGCCGCCCGCGGTATCAGCGACAAAGGCCGCCGCCATCGCATAGCCCGAGGCAGGGTGATGAAACTTGGAATACGCCGCGCGTTTGGCAATCGGGAAGCGAATCGCCTTGATGATCTCGCCGTCTTCCAGCGCGGTAGCGAACATGCCCTGGAAATAGGCATCGGCGGCAATTTCGCGTTTGGAGGTGATGATGGTCGCATCCAGCGCCAACACCGCAGCCGGGTAATCCGCAGCCGGGTCGTTGTTGGCCACCGAACCACCCAGGGTGCCGCGATTGCGCACCTGCTGGTCGCCGATTTCGAGCGCCAGTGCGGCCAGCGCGGGGATCGCCTTTTTCACCGCCGCTGAATTCGCAACTTCGACATGGCGCGTCAAGGCACCGATGGTGACGGAGTCAGCACCGACACTGATGCCTGCCAGTTCCTTGATGCCGCCCAAGTCGATCAGGTGGGT
>JAYTDE010000974.1:0-9985 GCA_043736195.1 Burkholderiales bacterium
TTTTATCTTACTCCGGCGCTGCTGCAGGTGGCGCCTCAACCGGTTGTCAGTGTGCGGAAATGCGCATTTTCGCGCAAACGCCGGCATTTTGACCCGCGAGCGTGCCGTACCGAATGCCCGTCAGTCGATGCTTTCGTCGGCGCGCAAAGTCAGGAATTCGACAAAGCCATGGTCCGGACACAATTTCTCGAACAGTCGGGCGGCATCCTCGGACTTGTCGGCGTTCCAGCCTGCTTGCGCCAAATCCAGGGTGGCAGCGATCGCGTCGGCGGCGGTATGACCACTGATGATCGGCGATTGATCGAGCATGGAAAGGCGCATGCAAGGATCGCGACGCTGACTCAGGCGTCCAGCAGTCCGGCCAGATGAATGATGACGTCACGGGCCAGGTCGGTCTTGGAGCCGCGCGGCAGCGGGTGGCGGCCGTTGTCGTCGATCAGGGTGATTTCATTGTCGTCGCGGCCGAAGGCGTCCTGTGCGCGGTTGGCCACGAGAAGGGGAATGCCTTTGCGTTTGCGCTTGGCTTCCGCATTTTCGATCACGTCGTGGCTCTCGGCGGCGAAGCCCACGCAGAAAGGTGGCTTGGTCAGCTCGGCCACCCACTTCAGGATGTCCGGATTCTGTTGCAGTTCAAGGGTCAGTGCTGGATGATGTTCATCCTTCTTGAGTTTGCGTTCGCTGTACTGCTTGACGTAGTAGTCAGCCACTGCCGCCACCGCGATGAACACGTCGGTGCCATCGACCTGTTGCTTGACGGCGGCAAACATGTCGCGCGCGGTCTGCACCGGGATACGCGTCACTCCTGCCGGCGCCTCAAGCGCGGTTGGTCCCGATATCAGGCAGACCAGGGCGCCGGCATCGGCGGCGGCCTGCGCAATGGCATAGCCCATTTTGCCGCTTGAGGTATTGGTGATCACGCGCACCGGGTCGATCGGCTCTTCGGTCGGTCCGGCGGTGATCAGAACGCGTCGGCCGCGCAACAATTTCGGAATCAGCAGCGCGGCGATGTACGGCATTATTTCAAGCGCTTCAAGCATGCGGCCATCGCCGGTCTCGCCGCAAGCCTGATCGCCCTTGCCCGGCCCGAGAATGGTCACCTGGTCTTCACGCAGGCGTAGCAGGTTGCGTTGGGTGGGCAGCTGTTGCCACATCTCGACATTCATGGCCGGTGCCAACAGCAGCGGGCAATCCGCCGGTCGTGCCAGGCACAAGGTGGACAGCAGGTCGTCGGCCAGTCCGTGCGCGACACGAGCCATGAAATCGGCGCTGGCGGGTGCGATCACGATGGCCGCCGCGCCGCGCGTGAGCTCGATGTGGGCCATGTTCCTGGGTTCGCGCGTGTCCCACAGGTCGGCCCACACCGGGCGGCCGGACAGCGCCTGGAAGGTAGCGGGCGTGACGAAGTGTGTCGCAGCCTCGGTCATCACCACGTCGACCGCAAAGCCCGCCTTGACGCACAGGCGCACCAACTCGCAACTCTTGTAGGCTGCGATGCCCCCGGTAATGCCCAGAACGATGCGTTTATCCATCAGCTAAGTGGGGTGTGCGGCACACGGGGCGCCGGCGCTGGCCGACAGGCGTATGCGGAAAAGCAATCAATAGCGCTCGTCGTCAGCAGGGCGCCAAATGCGGGAGTGTACGGGAAGCCGGCACCTTTATGCCCCGCCCGCAGGACGCGGCTTGAAGCTGTCAAGTATGAGCAGACCGGCCCCCAGCGTGATGGCTGAGTCGGCCAGATTGAAAGCCCAGAAATGCCAGCCAAAGGCATGAAAATCGAGAAAATCGATCACGTGGCCATGCGCGACGCGGTCGATCAGGTTTCCCACGGCACCGGCGGCGATCAGGCCCAAGCCCCAGCAGAAAACGATTTCGTGGCGATGACGCCTGATCATCCAGACGATCGCCGTCAGCGCCGTGGCAGTGAGGGCGATGAAGAATTCACGCTGCCAGCCAGACGCGCCAGCCAGGAAACTGAACGCAGCCCCTTTGTTGTAGACCAGCACAAGGTTGAAAAACGGTGTGACCGCCACCGACTCGCCGTAGCGCAAAGCGGCGCTGACCGCCTGCTTGCTCCACTGGTCCAGGCCGACGATGACCATCGCTAGGACTCCGGCCAGGCGCCAGTTGAAGCCCTGCACTGTCACGCGAAATGTCGCGGTTCACCCGCGCCGTACAGGTTGGCGATGCAACGAGCGCAAATGCCAGGATGATCCGCATGGCTGCCGACATCGCTCCGATAGTGCCAGCAGCGCTCGCATTTGGCGTGCCCGCTGGCCTTGACATCAATCTGCAGGCTGGCTTTATCGACGCCCGCCTTGACACGGGCGGTCGAGGTGATCAGCACAAAGCGCAGATCGTCGTCCAGCGACTTGAGCAAGGTCAATTGGTCCCCGCTTGCGATGATCTCGACCGCCGCTTGCAGCGATGAGCCGATCGCCTTGGCAGCGCGCGCATCCTCGAGAACCTTCAGGACCTCGGAGCGCAGAGCGCGCAATGCGGTCCAGCGGCTGATGAGCGACGCTGCGCCTTCGATCGCCGGAAACACATGGTAAGTGCCGGTGAAGATCGTCTTATGGCCCGGCTGGAATACGCTCCACGCCTCTTCAGCCGTGAATGACAGGATCGGCGCGATCAGTTTGAGCAGGCCCTGGATCAAGTGCCACAAGGCATTCTGCGCTGCACGTCGCGCAGCGCTGGTACGCGCAGTGGTGTAGAGCCTGTCTTTTAGAATGTCCAGGTAAAACCCACCCAGATCCTCGGAACAGAAGGTCTGGATTTTCGGGATCGCAAGATGGAACTCGAAGCGCTCGTAGTCCTCCAGGACGCTGGCCTGGAATTCGGTGGCGCGTGCAACGGCGTAGCGATCGATCTCGAGCCACTCGGAGGGCGGCATGGCATCGCGCAGCGGGTCGAAATCGCTGGTGTTGGCGAGCAAAAAACGCAGGGTGTTGCGGATGCGCCGATAGGCTTCCACCACGCGCTTGAGAATCTCGTCGGAGATCGACAATTCGCCGGAATAGTCGGTAGAAGCCGCCCACAGGCGCAGAATCTCCGCGCCCAGGGTATCGCTCACTTTTTGCGGGGCAATCACATTGCCCACCGACTTGCTCATCTTGCGACCCTGGCCATCGACCACGAAGCCGTGGGTCAGCAAGCTGGCATACGGTGCGCCGCCGTTGACCATGCATGACACCAGCAGCGACGAGTGGAACCAGCCGCGGTGCTGGTCGCTGCCTTCAAGATACAGGTCGGCCGGATAGCGGCTCTGCGGGCCGTGCGAACCCATGCCATTGGTCTCGCCACCAGGGCCGCCCATCACGGTCTGGAAGGTCGAGCCGGAGTCGAACCAGACGTCCAGGGTGTCCTTGATCTTCACGTAATCGCCGGTGTCGTGGATGCCCAGGGCGCCCGCGACTTGCGCGATGTCAAGCGTTTGCCAGGCCTCGATGCCGCCCTGTTCGACGCATACGGCCACCGCTTCAAGCAAGTCATGGGTGCGCGGGTGCAATTGATTGGACTCGCGGTGCACCAGGAATGGCATCGGCACGCCCCACTGGCGCTGGCGCGAGAGCGTCCAGTCCGGACGGTTGGCGATCATGCTGTGCAGTCGCTGCTTGCCCCAGGCCGGGAAAAAACGCGTTGCTTCAACCGCGCGCAAGGCCGTGGCACGCAGCGATTCAGCGGGAAGATTGGCGCCGAATCCGGGCGGTGCATCCATTGCCGCGAACCATTGAATCGAGGCGCGATAAATGATCGGAGTCTTGTGGCGCCAGCAATGCATGTAGCTGTGATCGTTGCTCTCCTGCTGGATAAGGGTGCCTGCGGCTTCGAGCGCGGCCGTGATCTTCGGGTTGGCGTCCCAGATCGACAGGCCGCCGAACAGCGGCAGCGACGTGGCGTACTTGCCGTCGGCCTGGACCGGCGTCAGGATCGCGTCGTCGGCCATGCCGTGAGTCTTGCATGACAAGAAGTCCTCGACCCCGTAGGCAGGCGCCGAATGGACGATGCCGGTGCCGGTTTCGAGCGTGACATAGTCGCCCAGGTAGATCGGTGAGGTGCGGTCGAAACCAGCGTCGACATGCGCCAACGGGTGGCGAAAACGGATGCCGGCCAGTGCGCCGCCAAGGGTTTTCGCAACCACGCTGCAGCCTTCTTCGAGCATGCCCCAACGTTTGAGGCAGGGGGCCACCAGATCCTCGGCCAGAATCAGCAAACCCTTTGCGGTATCAAGCAGTACATAGCTGAAATCGGGATGCAGGTTCAAGGCCTGGTTCGCCGGAATGGTCCAGGGCGTCGTGGTCCAGACGACGATCGCGCCATCCGGTCGCGGCAAGGCGGAGAGGCCGAAGGCTGCCGCCACCTTTGCGGATTCGGCAAACGGGAAGCCTACATCGATGGCCACGTCCTTGCGGTCGACGTACTCGACTTCGGCTTCGGCGAGCGCGGATTGGCAATCAAAACACCAGTTGACCGGTTTCAGGCCACGGTAGACATAGCCTTTTTCAAGTATCCGGCCCAGCACACGGATCTCGTCGGCCTCGCTCTTGAAATTCATGGTCTGGTAGGGGTTGTCCCATTCGCCCAGCACGCCCAAGCGCATGAAGTCGGATTTTTGCCGCTCGATCTGCAGTGCGGCGTAGGCACGCGCCAGGCTCTGCGTTTTCTCGACCGCGAGGTTCTTGCCATGCTGCTTTTCGATTTCGCGCTCGATCGGCATGCCATGGCAGTCCCAGCCCGGCACATAGGGCGCGTCGAATCCCGCCATGGTTTTCGACTTGGCAATCACATCCTTCAACACCTTGTTGACAGCGTGGCCGATATGGATGTCGCCGTTGGCATAGGGCGGCCCATCATGCAGGATGAACTTTGGACGTCCCCGGGACGCCGCACGGATCGCCTTGTAGACGCCGTTGTTTTGCCACTCTGCGACGCGCAGCGGTTCGCGTTTCGCCAGGTCGCCACGCATCGGGAACGGCGTATCCGGAAGATTCAGGGTGTGCTTGTAATCGGCCATGGGACTTGAGAGAGTGCTTGTGGGACGGAAGGAGGGCCGGGAGCGGTCACGCGCGGCCGAAGAAAGCGCGCGCGGCGTCGCAATCCCGGGCGATCTGGCGCTTGAGCGTTTCCAGGTCCGTGTATTTTTCCTCATCGCGCAGCTTCTTGAGGAAGTCGATGCGCACCTGCCGGCCGTAGATCTGCTCCGAAAAATCGAAGATAAACACTTCAAGGCGCATTTCGCCAGAATTGGTTACCGTCGGTCGTATGCCCATCGACGCAACCGCTTCCAGCGCAGTGTCACCCAGCCCGGAAACGCGGACAGCGTAGATGCCGGTGGCCGGCGGGCGCTTGTGGCGCAGCTGCACGTTGGCAGTGGGGAACCCGATCGTGCGGCCAATCTTGTCGCCGTGCATCACGCGGCCCGAAATGCTGTAGGGGCGGTCCAGCATGGCCTGTGCTTGTTCGACGTTGCCGGCCGCAAGGATCGCTCTCAGCGCTGACGACGACACCCGGGCAGCGTTGCTTTCCGCCAGCCCCGAAACAACTACAGTAGGCATGGCGTGCACTTCGAACCCGGCAGCCTTGCCGGCGATCTTCAGCGCTGTGAAGTCGCCCCCGCGTTTGGCGCCAAAGCGAAAGTCTTCGCCAATCATGACCCAGCGGGTGGCGAGCCCTTGCACCAGCACGTGATCGATGAATTCGTCTGCCGTCAGGCGCGAGAATGCATGGTCAAAGCGGCAGATCTGCGCACGTGCGACTCCGTGCTGCGCAAGCAGCGTGCATTTCTCGCGTAGCGAGGTGAGACGGGTCGGCGCGGCCTGCGGCGAGAAGAACTCGCGCGGATGTGGTTCGAAGCTCACGACGCACGAGGGAATCGCCAGACGCCGCGAGGCCGCGTGCAATTCGCGCAGAATCGCCTGATGCCCAAGATGGACGCCATCGAAATTGCCGATCGTGACCACATGTGAGGTGCCCGCGGCTGCCCGCGGCAACCCGCGATGAACCAGCATGCAGGGTCTCCCTGAAAAGGTAAAGCCTTGAATTATAGCGATTTGTGCAGCGCAAACCGGTAGAATGGCGGGTTCTCCCAACCTGACGGGGAAAGCCGACCGTGCTGCGCGTTGTCATCCTGGTTTCTGGCCGTGGCAGCAACATGGAAGCCCTGATTCGTGCGCGCGACAGTGGCTTCCTGCCGGTAGAGATTGCAGCGGTAATCAGCAATCGCAGTGATGCCGCGGGGCTTGCGACAGCGGCCGCGCATGGCATCCCGACTTTGGTGGTGCCGCATCGACAGCATGCGACGCGGCAGGGGTTCGATGCGGCGCTGGCGCGCGAAATTGACGGAATCGCACCTTCTCTGGTGGTGCTGGCAGGTTTCATGCGCATACTCACCCCGGAGTTCGTCGGACGTTACGCCGGGCGCCTGGTCAATATCCATCCCTCGCTGCTGCCGGCGTTCCCCGGTTTGCATACCCATGCGCGCGCGTTGGCGGCCGGCTGCAAGGTGCACGGTGCGACGGTGCATTTTGTGACGCCGGAGCTGGATCACGGGCCAATCATCATCCAGGCGGTGGTCCCGGTTCTTCCCGATGATGATGATGCGCGCCTTGCGGCCCGCGTCCTGGCGCAGGAACATGTCATCTACCCGCAGGCCCTGGCGTGGATCGCTGCCGGCCAGTTGCTGACCGAGGGCGGGAGGGTGCGGGTAAACGATGTCAATGCCTGCCAATCGGTGCTGGCCAATGTCCGGTGCATTGGCAACGCCGCGCCGGGCGATCTTTCCGCGTTTGCAGGCACACAGAAAGCAGGGACGTCAAAATGAATGTGGCTGCGCGCCTGACAGGCTTTGCTTTTGAACACGCTGTGCGCGCCCTGGCTGGTGTACTGCCGGCGGGAGCGCCCGCCGACCGCGGCCTTTCGGAGTATTTTCGCGCCAATCCCAAGCTTGGCTCCGGCGACCGCACGATGATCGCCGAGACGGTCTACGCGGTCCTGCGCAATCGTCGCAGCCTGGCAGTGGGCGCGGGCAGCGAGTATCCGCGCGAACTGGCGCTGGCCGCCCTGGCACGCGTGCGCGGCTTGAACCTGAAGCAGTTCGAGCATGTGCTGCGCGCCGATGAAGCGGCCCTGGTGGCACGGGTCAAGGCGATGGTGCTGGAAGACCTGCCGGAGCCGATACGTTACGACCTGCCCGACTGGTTGTGGGCAGCGCTGGTGAGCGAACGCGGCGCACAGGAGGCCGCCCGGCTGGCGCAGGCGCTCAAGGCGGCCGCACCACTTACCTTGCGGGTCAATCTGATCAAGGCCACGCGCGACGCGGCGATTGCGCGTCTGGCGGACAGCGGCATCGTGGTCAAGCCGACGCGTTACGCGCCGCACGGGCTGATCGTCGAAGGCAAGCCCGCGCTGCAGCGCCATCCGATGTTTCTTCAAGGGATCATCGAGGTACAGGACGAAGGCAGTCAGCTACTTGCCGAGCTGGTGGCGCCACGCCGCGGCGAGATGGTGGCGGACTTTTGTGCCGGCGCCGGTGGCAAGACCCTGGCGCTGGGTGCCTTGATGCGCTCCAGCGGGCGTTTGTACGCGTTCGATGTGTCGGCGGCGCGCCTGGCCAGGCTCAAGCCGCGCCTGGCCCGCAGTGGCTTGTCGAATGTGCATCCGGTGCGCATCGAATCGGAGAACGACCTGCGCGTGAAGCGACTGGCCGGCAAGCTCGATCGTGTGCTGGTGGACGCCCCTTGCAGCGGCTTGGGTACATTGAAGCGCAACCCCGAACTCAAGTGGCGCCAGATGCCGGAAGACGTGGTTGAACTGGCAGCCAAGCAGTTGTCGATTCTGGGTGGCGCGGCACGTCTGGTCAAGCCTGGCGGCACGCTGGTCTATGCGACCTGCAGCTTGCTGCGCGCCGAGAACGCGACGGTGGTGGGACAATTCCTGCTCGCACATCCCGATTTTCAGGCGATCGCGGCGCGTGACATTCTGGAGCGGCGCGGCATCGCGCTCGATACAGGCGCCGGCGACGCACTTGAACTGCTGCCGCATACGCACGGCACCGACGGGTTTTACGCGATGGTGCTGGTGCGCCGCAAATGATGGCACGCGACCGGGCCATCTGGCTGCTTGCGTTGCTTCTACTGCCGACGATCACCGCGGCGCGTGACACAACCTCGTCCCCGGGCGCCATCGCGCTGGTTGATGGATCCGCGCAGGCGCTGTTTTCCCCCTGGGACGATATCGAGGGTGCGGTCGTCGCCAGCTTGCGCGCGGCGCAGCAGCAGGTGCTGGTGCAGGCCTTTTCGTTCACCAGCCGGCCGATCGCGCGGGCCTTGATCGCTGCCAAAAGGCGTGGCGTCGATGTTCGCGTGACGGCCGATGCCGGGGAGACGCGACGTCTCGAAGGCGGACGCATTCCCGAACTGGCCGCTGCCGGGATTCCGGTTTTCATCGAGGAACGTTACCAAAGCGCGCACAACAAGGTCATGGTGATCGACGCCGACCTGCCGACTGTCATCGTAATCACCGGGTCCTACAACTGGAGCTTCGCGGCACAACGTCGCAACGCTGAGAATGTGCTGATCATGCGCGGCCAGGCTGCTCTGGCCGGGCGCTATCGGATGAATTGGGAGCGCCATCGGGCCGACGCCAGGCCCTATACGAACCAATGAAAAACAACCCGACGCTGGCGGCGCTGGCCGACCTTTGGAAGGATCTGCAAAACCCGAGTGTGCTTTGGCAGATCGCAACCCTGATTCTGTGCCTGGGCTTTGCATGGTGGTTGGCATCGAGTCTGCGGGTACGCTTGGCGCTACGCATGGCGTCGCGCGAGGCCTTGGGCCGCGGTGTCGGGCGGCCAATGAAGCTGGTCGGCGGAGGTTTTGATCGATTGCTGTTTCCGATATTGGCACTCGCGCTGGTCCTGGTGGCGCGTGTGGCGCTCAAACAGTTCCAGCATGTGAATCTGCTGCACGTCGCCGTGCCGCTGCTGTTCGCGCTGGCTGCGATTCGCGCGGTGGTTTATCTGTTGCGGCATGCCTTGGCTGCAGGCGGCGTGCTGGCGGTCGGCGAGCGCTGGGTTACGTTGTTGGTATGGCTCGGTGTGGCGTTGCATTTCACTGGTTTTCTGCCGGAATTGACAGAGGCCCTGGAGCACATCACATTTCCGCTAGGCAAGCAGAAAATCTCGCTGCTGCTGGTGTTTCATGCCCTGTTCTCGGTTGCGTTGACACTGCTCATTTCACTGTGGGCCGCAGCCATGCTGGAAGCACGCCTGATGGCCGCCGAGACGTTCCACATGTCGTTCCGCGTGGCGCTGGGCCGATTCATCAAGGCGCTTCTGGTGTTGACCGCGGTACTCATCAGCTTGGCGCTGGTTGGCATCGATCTCACCGTCCTTTCGATATTCGGCGGTGCGCTGGGGGTGGGCCTGGGGCTCGGATTGCAGCGCATCGCAAGCAACTATTTCGCCGGCTTCATCATCCTGCTGGATCGCTCGATCCGGATCGGCGACATGATCAGCGTCGACAAGTACGGTGGAGCGGTCACCCAGATCAACACGCGCTACACGGTGTTGAAGTCGCTCGATGGTACCGAGGCGATCGTGCCCAACGAAATGCTGGTCAACTCCCCGGTCTCGAATCTGTCATTCACTACACGCGAAAATCGCCTCGCAGTTCAGTTGGTGGTGGCCTACGACAGTGATCTTGAGGCGGTCAAGCGTTTGTTGCTGGGTGCCGCGGCCGAGCACTCACGGGTGCTGAGCGAACCGGCGCCGGCGGTGTTGCTGCGGCTGTTTGGCGCAGATGGCTTCGAGCTCGAGCTGGGTTTCTGGATCAGTGACCCGGAACAAGGCAGCCTGAACGTGCGATCCGATCTCAACTTCGCGATCTGGCGGACTTTTCAGGCCGCCGGTATCAGTATTCCGTATCCGCAGCGTGAGGTCCGCCTTTTGCAGGCGCGACCGCGCGACCGCCCTTGAGTTGCTCCCGCC
>JAYTDE010000975.1:0-2415 GCA_043736195.1 Burkholderiales bacterium
CGCCACCCAGTAGCGCGTGAAGCCGAGCGACTCGGCATGCTGGGCGGTGCGCAGCGCGATCCCCAGCGCATCGGCCACCGTGCCGCCCTCGCGCACGGCCACCAGGTCGAGCATGGATAGTTTGACGTTCTGCAGGGGGTTCATTGGGGGTTCCGGTGTGGGGGTTTGAATGGCGACAAGCTGGAGCAAGCTACCACACGTCAGGTCGGCACAAACACCGCCGCGCTGACCTTGAAGTATTTGCTCAATTTTCCGGCCAGGGCCGCGCTGATCTTGCGCTTGCCAGCCAGGATCGCGGAGAGATTGCCCTGCGGCAGGACATCTGCCAGATCCCCCTGCTTGAGCCCGCGTGATTCGATCAAACTGCGCAAAACCTCTCTGGGCTCGGCAGCGGGAATCGCATAGTGGCTCGCGTCATAGTCCGCCACCAGTTCGCCCGCCAGGTCGAGCAAGCCGGACAAAGTGTTATCAGGCTTATCGCCCACTGTGTCCAGCAGGACATTCAGCAGCGCCACCATGCGGTCATATGCCACCTCCGACCTGATCGGGCGCAAACGCGCAACGCGGTCGAATGCGATCCATGTCGATTGCAGAGCATTGATGTCAACAACGGCAGCAGCGATCGCCATTCTCAAACCCTTCTTGGCCGGTACATTTTGTTCATGGATAGGCCGCGAACCGGTTGCTGTCGCGCGTGAGCAAGCCCATCAGTTGCGGATGAATAAAAAGCTTCTCCCGTCCCACAAGCACTTCGTTGAGCACGCCGATGGCCGCCAATTGCTTGAGGTAGCGAGAGGCCGCCTGGCGGCCGGCCAGGCCCTTTTCGGTGAGATTGCGAATGCGGCAGTACGGCAACTCGAAAATCAGGTCCACCAACTCATGGCTGTAGATATTTGACGCGGTCCGTTTCACATGTTCGCCTGTGACAGCGCGCAATGCCCGTATGGCGGCGATCTTGTCAATGGTCCAGCGCGACGTTTCTTCAACACCCTTGAGCGCGTATAAGACCCACGGCTCCCAAGCGCCGCTGCGCGTGACATCCAGCAGCAGGCTGTAGTAGGCCGCCTTGTGGGCAATGATGTAGCGGCTGAGATAAAGAATCGGCAGCGTAAGCAGGTTCTCCTCGATCAGGAACAGGCTGTTGAGCACGCGCCCGGTACGGCCGTTACCGTCGGTAAACGGGTGGATCGCCTCGAACTGGTAGTGCCCGGCTGCCATGCGGATCAACGGGTCGACCTCGCGCTCTTCATGCAGGTAACGCTCCCAATTTGCCAGTTTGGTGCGCAACAGGTCTTCACCTACCGGAGGGGTGTAGATCACACTGCCTGTCCGGTTGTTGATCAATTGGGTGCCGGGCACACGTCGAACCTGCATTTCCACACCCTTGATGCGCGTGCATACCTGTTCGGCGGTGCGGGTAGAGAGCGGCCGGTCCTTGAGTGCGCGAAATCCTTCCAGTAGCGCGCTGCTGTGGCGCAATGCCTCACGCGTGGCCGGGTCGGCCTGGGCGTCGGCGTCGCGGAACTGGAACAAGCGGTCGGTGGTAGTCACAATATTCTCGATTTCCGAACTCGCTTGCGCTTCCAGCAATGGCAGCGTGTTGATCAACACCGCCTGGTTCGGAATCAACTCGCCCGCCTGCTTCAACTCCGCCAGCGCCGCCCGCGCGGTGATGCACTGCTTGAGCACGGTCCGGGTTTCCAGCACGGCGGCCGGCGGCAAGGGCGGCAAGTCGTTGTAGGGTTGATCCGCGCGCCAAGGCAACGTGGTTGATTTTTGCGGTTTTTGCGACATGTTTTCAGTTTATGTCGCCGCAAGCGACAGGTCAACAGAACGTGTCGCTTTTTCCTGAATTTTGCGACATATCCACGCGACATGTCGTTGCTGACGACATGTTGCCGAGGAGGCTCGTCGACCCTGCGTCAGCCGGGAAACCGACATGCATTCCGGACAATTGCCAAAACTGCGACCTCCCGCAGCCCCTCACCGCTCGCGCGCCGCCTCATGCCAGGCCTTCTGCACCGGCGACAGCAGATACTCGATGGCGCTGCGCGTGCCCAGGTGCACTTCGGCCGAGACCTGCATGCCCGGCGCCAGCCTCAAGCTGCGCCCGTCGTGCTCCAGCGACTGCGCGTTGAGGCTCACCAGCGTCTTGTAGGCCAAAGGCGAGGCGGCGCGCCCGCGCGAGGCGGCCGCGGCCTGCGCGTCGCCGCCCTGCTCGGCGGCATCCACGCTGACCCTCAGCACCTCACCTTCGACGAACCCGTACTTCTGGAACATGAAGGTAGCGAGCTTCAAGCGCACACGCTGGCCCGGCTGCACGAAGCCCACATCGTCGTTGCGCACCCATACCTCGGCGCGCAGCGCATCTTGCATCGGCACCAAGGTCATGAGGATGGTGCCGGGGCTGGCCAC
>JAYTDE010000976.1:0-1902 GCA_043736195.1 Burkholderiales bacterium
GAACTCGGCGCGGCGCGACCACAGGAAATCGGCGCCCCATTGGGCGGTGTCTTGCGCCAGCGCCGCGGCGCCCTTGCTATTGGCATCGGCCACCACCACCACACTCATGCCGGCATCCGGCGTGTCGGCCTGCGGAAAGCCGCCGAACACGCTGCACGCAAGAATGCCGGCATCGCGCTCGCGCCACTTCGCGCCATCGAGTGCCTGACGCATCGCGCCCAGGTTGGTATTCATCTCGAGGGTTTGCGCCAGCACACGCGCATGCGCGTAGCCCATCACCGGCTTGATCTTGCCGTCGAGCATGTCGAACAGGAGCCGCCCGGCGTGTTCGCCGGTTTCATACATGTCGATGTGCGGATAGGTCTTGAAGCCGACGATGATGTCGGCGTTACGGGCGATTCTGCGGCTGACGTTGGCATGCAGGTCGAGCGCCACCGCCAGCGGGGTGTGCGGCGCGATGGTGCGAATGCGTTCCAGGAGATCGCCTTCGCCATCGTCGCTGTTTTCGGCAACCATTGCGCCGTGAAGGTCTAGCAGGATGGCGTCGCAGCCTTTTGCAATCGCTGCGCAAATGGTGTCGCACATGTGGGTATAGGCTGCTGCCTGGACCGGTGCGCTCGGGTAGGCCATGGCAGCTAAGGGCGTGACGATCTCGCAGCCTCGCTCGGTGGCCAACTTGAGGAACGCCCCCATCGCCACGCGCGCGTCCCGCATGGCGGCCGCCGCCTTGCTGCCGTAATACGGGCCGACGCCGTTGCCGGTACCAAAGGCCACCAGTGGCGTCGGCACCGGCGAAAAGCTGTTGGTCTCGTGCTGCATGCGGGCGATGACGACGCGCATGGAATCCCCAAGTTGTTGCAGACGCGGCGGATTATGTCAGGAACGTGGCGGCGGGCGCGTTGCCAGGTAAATCCCGGGCAATATCAAGATCGCGCCCACCAGGTGGAACGGCCGAACGGCCTCCCCCAGCACAGCCCAGGCCAGGCCCGCCGAATACAAAGGCCCCAGATACAGCACCACGCCAACCCGCGCGGCACCCAGTTCGCGCTGCATGAAGTCGTAGGCAAGATAGGCACCGATGCCCGGGAACAACGCGACGGCCAGGGTGTACCCCAGGCCTTGCCAGCTGAAGGCGGTGGGCATGAACCACAGCGCTTCGACCAAGGAAAATGGAATCAGCACGATCACGCCTGCCATTGAGCTCAGCGCCAGGCGTGCCGCCGGCCCGAATGCGGAAGGCCAGGCCTTGAGCAGCAGAGCATAGGTGGTCCACGACAGGGCGCCGGTGAGAATCCACAGGTCGCCCACCGAAAAGTGCAGGCTTGCAAGAGTGAGCCAATGACCCTTGAGCACCACATGCAGCACGCCGGCTAAGGCGAGCGCAACGCCGGCCGCCTGCGCCATCCCCATGCGCTCCTTCAGATAGAGCGTCGAGAACAGCGCGATCAATACCGGTGAAATCGCGTACAGGAGTCCGATGTTGGTGGCCGAGGTGGTGTACGCGCCGATATAGACAAAGGCCCCGCAGATCCACATGCCGAGCAGGCCGAACACCAGTAACTGCTTCCATTCGCGTGCAATCGCCGCGCGCTTCTCAAGCACCTCGCGCCGGCTAAGCAGCAGCATGACCACGCCGGCCAGGAACCAGCGCCCCAGCGCCAGGGCGTGCGGCGCGATTACATCCACCGCAAGTCGCGCGACCAGATAGTTCACGCCCCACAAAGCGGGCGTGACCAGGAGCAGGATGGTGGCGAAGCGCCTTTTTTGGGAGGGTGACAAGAAATGGCCGGCGCACAAACAAACGGGGCGCTGCAAGAGCACCCCGTTTTAACTTCGCGATTTTTTACCGCGACGATGCGATCAGTCGATGCTGGCCAGCACTTCCGCGATGGTCGAGAAGAT
>JAYTDE010000977.1:0-4119 GCA_043736195.1 Burkholderiales bacterium
GCCCGCATGTGGTCGAGCAGGCGTCCCGGGGTTGCCACGATGATGTCAACATGGCCCTTGAGCAGACGGTTCTGCACCGGGTAGGGCATGCCACCCAGAATACTCACCACACGCACGCGGCGCATGAATTTGCCGTAGGTTTCCGCCGCCTTGGTGACCTGCAGCGCCAGTTCACGGGTGGGCGCCAGCACCAGCATGCGCGGGCCAAAGCCGGAAGACTTCGAGGGTGTTGCGAGCATTTCAAGCGCCGGCAGCATGAACGCGGCAGTCTTGCCGGTGCCGGTTTGGGCCGAGACCAACAAATCCTTGTGGGCAAGCGCAGCAGGAATGGCGGCTGATTGCACCGGGGTTGGCTCGGTGTAGCCGGCGGAGAGTACGGCTTTGACAATAGCGGGGTTGAGCCCCAATGATTCGAAAGGCATGATTTCCTTCAGGGACAGCCGCAGGGATACGAATCCCTGCGGATTGTCCGAATAACAAGCGCGTCACAGCGTATGTGCTGTGATTCGTGAAATCACCGGCGCCAACCGGGGACACGCGTTATTCCGGAAGAGGAACGACGGGGAGAGGTCAGGGACGATGGACGGAGACAATGTGAACCAGCGCACTTGAAGCTTGGCGCCCAGCTCGACGTCATCAGAAAAAGATTATAGCACTGATTGCTGCGGCGCGACAAACCAATGTGCGCACCACCACGGTAAATTTGTTCTCTATCGCACCAGACGGAAGCTCATCGGTACTTGTCCGTCGGGCTTTTGAAAAATCAAGCACTTACAGATAGAACAAATTCACCCTGTGCGCACCACAGCTTGTTTACACAAAACGCACATGTGCATTTTGTGTGACAGGCCCTAATCATGCGGCGCTGGCGCTTGGGCGCGCAGCGCCGCAGCCGGCCTCAGATCTTGAAGCTTTCCAGCGTTTCCGGCGCGAACAGTTCTTCGGGTGCGACCAAGCGCTTGGAGAGCCCCTGCTCATGGTGGTAGCGCAGAAAGGTCTTGAGCGTCGCGATGTTGGGCTTGAGACCATAGGGCCAGTAGTCGTCGCCCATTTCCCGGATCGCCTCCTCGACATGGGCATTGAGCCAGGGCAGCATGCCCTTGAGCGCCGCCGTTTCGCGCAAGGAGGCATAGGTGCGGCGCTGTGCTTCGACAAAGGCCTTCATCAGCGATTGCGCGATCCAGCGATTGGCTTCGTACACTTCACGGCGGATGGCCACGGTGTGCATGATCGGGAAGTGCCGGGTTTCACGGTAATAGGCGCGCTCGACATCGACATAGTTCTCGAACAGCCGCACCACGCGGCCGTCACCGTTTTGAAAGCTGGACGGCATGCGCGCTGTGTACAGCGCATCGATTTCGCCTGAATGCAGCATTTGCGATAGCGTCTGCGTCGGGCCGATCGGCTGTACCCGGATGTTGGGCGGCAGGTCGAGCTTGAGTTTTTCGTCGCGCATCGGTTCCTCCTCGCCACCCGTCATGTAAATGACGCTGTCGACCGGAACGCGGTAGTGGTCTGCAAGGATGCCGCGAATCCACACCGGTGCGGTCATCTGATATTCAGGCACGCCGATACGCTTGCCGATCAGGTCACGCGGTTCGCGGATGCCGGCGCCGGCATGCACGTAGATGCATGAGTGCCGAAAAAAGCGCGACGGAAACACCGGAATGGCGACAAACGGGCGCTCGGCCCGCTGCAGCGACACGGTGTACGAAGAAAGCGACATCTCCGCCAAGTCGAACTCACGGTAGCGCAACATGCGAAAAAACGTTTCTTCGACCGGCATGTTGAGATAGGTCAGGTCGATACCGTCGGCGGTAACGCTGCCGTCCATCAGGGCGCGCGTGCGATCGTAGTCCCAGCAACCGAACGAAAGTCTTAAGTTTGACATGCTTGGATCCTGCGGCCCGCTATGCGCGGCCCGCTGTTGGCGTATCGGTTCACTCCGCCTTCAGGCCGGCGGTACGGATGGCACGGGCGTCGCGTTCAGCTTCAAGTTCGAGCACGCGCGCATACTCGGCAGGGCCGCCGCCGATCGGCTCGATGCCCGCAGTGTTGAAAGTCTGGACCGTGTCCGGCTCCTTCACCAGTCTGGCGACTTCTTCGCTGATCTTCGCAATGACCGCCGCCGGTGTCCTTGCCGGCGCGAAAATGCCAATGTTGGGGGCGAAGTCGAAACCGGGAATCAGTTCGCCTAAAGCGGTGACGTTGGGCGCGAACACCGAACGTTTCGCTGTATTGACCACCAGCAGCTTGACTTGCCCACTCTTGACAAAGCCTGTCAGCGATGGAAACGCCGAAAACACCATCGCCACCTGGTTACCCACCAGCGCCGGCACCGACTGCCCGGTGCCCTTGTAGGGAATGTGCCGGATATCCAGGCCCAGCGCGGCCTTCATGGCCTCGGCGCACAGGTGGTGCGTGCTGCCGATGCCTGACGAGCCATAGGCGAACTCGCCCGGTTTCGACTTGATCAGGGCCACCAGTTCGGAGAAGGTGTTGGCCGGCACCGAGGGGTGCACCGCCAGGAACAAGGGCGCGGTGGCGATCAGGGATACCGGCAGAAAGTCTCTTTTCGGGTCGTAGCCGATGTTCTTGTAGATGAGCGGATTGATGGTCATCATCGAATCATCGGTCACCAGCAGGGTGTGGCCGTCCGGTGCGCTTGAGATCAGGGCCTGTGCCGCCACCACGCCATTGGCGCCCGGGCGGTTTTCCACAACCACTGCCTGCCCGATGCGCTCGGAGAGCTTGCGCGCTACTACCCGCGCGACCGTATCGGGCAGGCCGCCGGGTGAGTAGGGCACCACAAACTTGATCTGCTGTGAAGGGTAGGCCTGCGCAAATGCCGGGCGGGCCAAGCCCTGCGCCACTGCGAGTGCGGGTATTGCTGCCAACAGGCTTCGACGATTCATGGAGTCTCCTTTTTTGCTACGTTCATCGCGGACAGACTTGTCCGATGTCAAGCACTGCAAGGGGGCTGCGAACGCCTGCAGCGGCCGTCGATTGCCGCGATCACGGCGTGCTTGCCCTCACGTTTTTGCGACCATGCTTGCCACGCTCGCATACCACGGGTGTGCGCCATCGCCTAAGTCGGTGTGGCTTTGAAAATGATCGCGCTCCGCCAGCTGGTGCCTTGCCACCCATCCGTCCTGCATCCGCAGCATGGCCTCCAGGCGTCGATTCGATTTGATCACTCGCGGACTATCCTCTGCGCCATGCGTCAGGAGGAACGGCACCCGGTTGCCCGCGGTCCAGTACAAAGGGCTCAAGAGGGTGTCCTGCAAGGGGTCACAGTCACGCAGGACGGTGGTGTAAACCCGTTCCTCCAGGCTGCCCGGCGACGGGCCGGGATCATGCAGATCCATGATGCCGCTGATCGGCAGACAGCCGCGGATCATGTCGTCCGGCAAGCCGGCGCGGGCGAGTGCGGTGACGCGCAGTGCCGTCAACGCCGCCAAGTGTCCACCGGCGGAATGGCCCGACAGATACACCTTGTTGAGCGCGCCGCCCCATTGCGGCAGGCGTTGTCGCAGGTCGGCCAGCAGCAGGAGGGCATCGTCGACCGCCGCGGGCAAGGCAAACGCCGGGGCCAGCCGGTAAGACGGTGCAACCAGCACCAGCCCCAAGGCAACCACATGCGGCGCCATGAAGGTGGTGTAGTCGCGGTAGCCGTTGGTCCAGCCACCACCGTGCCAGAACACCAGTACCGGGGCGTTGATCGCGCCGCGCGGTGCGAACACGTTGTAGCGTTGCAGGCGATGCGGCCCAAAGGAAATATCGCGCGCCACCACGATGTTGTCAGGCATGGGCGCTTGCGCCCAGCCCATCACGGTGCGGGCATACTGTTCAGCGGCCGCAAACGGCATCGGCGGCTGATGATCGGGATCATGCAGATCCCGCTGCATCTCGGGTATGCCCACGGGCGAACTCAATCCGCCTGGATGCCGGCATCCTTGATGACCTTGCCGTACCGGGTGTGATGGTCGAGGTTGATGCGCGCCAGCGCAGCCGGATCGCCGCCGGCCGGAACCAGGGCCAGGGTCGTCATGCGCGCGACCACGTCAGGCATTTTCAGGATTTCGTTGACGTGTGAATTGATCGTTCTGACAACCTCCG
>JAYTDE010000978.1:0-3181 GCA_043736195.1 Burkholderiales bacterium
GGTCCATGCGCTGCGGCTATCGGCTGCCTTGACCTCGCTCATTGCAGTTTCACTTTCGATGACAGGACTCGTCTACTCACACCAGCGATTCCAACAGCCCCGCCGGAAATGGCGCCGCCAGCGCCGCCGCATTGTCTTCATCCAGCAATCGCGTGACCGCATCAATGGCCTGCACGATGCGCTGCTCACTCACCGCGCCATAGGCCATCAGCTTGCGTGCCTTGTCGAGCACCGCCGCGGCTGACAACGCCCGCTCAGGATCGCCCAGCGAATCCCGCACCTCGTGGCTAAGCGACCGGCCATCGCCAAAGGTCATGCTGACGCGCGCACCATAATGCAACGGATAGCGCTGCGTGATGTCGGCCGCAACCTGCACCCGCACCCGCTGCATGCGTTCGCGCAGGTCCACGCGCGCGAAGCTGGCTTGATCGAAATGCTCCGGGCGCAGAGCGCCGAATTCGGCGGCGGCCACCACCGCGTATTGCAGGGAAAACTTGGCCTCGGTGCGCGTGGCCGGGCACGGGTTGTCGCAGATGCCGACCGCATCGGCGAAGGTTTCCACGATGCAGGTCTCGAAATGCAGCGCCCGTTCGCCATCCTCCGCGCGCAGCGCCAGCGCGCAGTCGATGCTTGCGTGAGTGTGGCGGCAGGCCGGCCATGGCTTGAAGCTGGTGTCGTGAATCAGCCAGTCGGGCTCGAGCGCCGTGATGCCGGCCGGGTCCGCACCTTCGCACATGGCGGCCAGGAAACCGCGCTCGCCCTCCAGAATGAAAGCCGGGCCGGTAAAGCCGGCGTGCGCCAGCGAAGCCGCGGTCATGCCGCTCCAGGCGGCATGCGCAGTATGCAGTTGCTTGGACATCACCGGCTCCAGGCGCACCTGCCATAAGCCGGCAGCCTGGGTGCCGGCATTGCCCAGCGCCCACACAGTCTGCTCGGGGCTCAATCCGAGCGCGCTGGCACACGCCGCGGCGGCACCAAACACGCCGACGGTGGCGGTGTTGTGCCAGAAGAAATAGTGGCGCGACCCGACCACCCGGCCGATGCGGATCATCACCTCGTAACCGCGCACCAGCGCGTCGAGGGTTGCAGCCGCGCTCAACTGCTGTCGCCGCGCCACACTTGCCAGTGCCGGAATCACCACCGGTCCGGGATGGAGGATCGCGGCACGATGCATGTCGTCCATCTCCTCGACGTTCGCAGGCCCGGCGTCGAGCAGCATTGCGTGATAGTCGTTTTGGGCCATGCCGAGCAGGCTTGGCGTCGTGCACGCAATGCCTGGCTGCAAGCGCCAGTCGCGCAGCACGCCGCCGACCGGTGCACGCGCGCCCGCGGCCACGCAGCCCATCCAGTCGAGCCAATGCAGCGCCGCGCGGCGGCGCGCGCGCGCATCCACCGGGCAGGCGATGCGTTGTGCCAGGATTTGCGTGAGCGATGGCGGCAACGCGCTTGCGCCGCCTGCGCGGCGGGCGTCAGTCAACCGTGCCTCGCTTGCGCGACATCACGGGTCGCGCACGGCGCCGACACCGCCATGCTCAAAGCCTGGCTCAAGAAGCAGCCTGGGCGCGCTCGTCGACCAGGCGCACCGGCTTCTGGCGCGTCTCGACCCCGGTCAGCGCCGACAGGCTCCTGGGCGCCTCCAGCACCGCTCCGACCTCGACCCCCAGCCGTTGCCGCAGCAAGGCGCGGTAGGCGTCGGTGCGCGCAAGGTCGGCGGCGCCGCGCGCTTCGATGCGCACCGTGAAGGTTTCACGCCCGTCAGCCGCCGCCCCACGCACGCACAGGTACTCACCGGCGAAGTCGTCCATCTCCGAAAGGATGTTGCCAATCGCCTGCGGATACACATTGATGCCCTTGATCTTGACCATGCTGTCACTGCGTCCGAGAAAACCGGCGATGCGCCGGAACGGCAGCTTGAGCGACGAACTTCCCGGCAGCACGCGTGTGACATCGTGGGTGTTGAAGCGGATGATCGGAAACAGGTCGTCGATGAAGAGGCAGGTCACAAGCATATCGCCGACCTGCCCGGCCGGCAATTCGCGCCCGCTCTCGACATCGACAATCTCGACGAAATGCGCATCTTCCTGCAGATATAAGCCATCGTGATCCGGGCCTTCGCCCGCGATCGCGCCTGTGTCACCCACACCGTACCAGTCGAACAGCTCGACCTGGGCGCCCCAGGCCTGGGCAAGCGAGACGCGCAGCTCGTCGCTCAGGTGCCCGCAGATCATGCGCAGGCGGATGTCCTTCTGCGGGTCGATGCCCTGTTCCACCGCCACCTGTGCCAGGCGCTTCAAGTAATCACCAAAGCCCACCAGCACGGTCACCCCGAAATCGCGCATGATCTCGACCTGCTTGGCCGAAGGCGTTTCGATGCCGGTGCCGGCCGACAGGAAGATCGCCTGCGTGTAATGCGTGATCGCCTCGCGTATGTAGTGCCCGCCGTTGATCAGGCCATGGCCGTAGACCGAATGCACCACGTCTTGAGGCCCCATGCCCTGCAGCCGGTACAGGCGTGCCAGCAGCAGGTTCTGCACTTCGCGGGTTTTCGGGCTGTAGATCAACGGCTGCGGGGTGCCGGTGGTACCCGAGGTGGTATGAACGATCATCGGCAGCAGCTGGCCGTCGACCGGAATCTCGCGCCCGTGGTGATCGCCAAACGGCGGACGCCGCGCGATGCTGGCCATCACCTCGTCCTTGCCGAAGGTGGGCAGCCGGGCGATGTCGTCGAGCGAGCGGATATCGCCGCGCGCCACGCCGGCCTCGCCCCACAGGCGCTGATAAAACGGAATCTGCCAGGCGCGCGCCAGCGCGCGCATGAATTGGGCGTCCTGGCGCGCGCGCAGGGCGTCGGCTCCCATAGCGGCGAAGCGGCGCAGAAATGCATCGCCGACCGGGTATTGTTCGGCCAGCGCGGGCAGGTCGATGGCCTGATAGTAGGTCGCGGCGCGCATGTTGATGATCCCGAGCGGGGCTGTGCGAGGCCCGCAGACTGTGGCAATATGTACGGACATATTATTCCACAGGCCTCCGGCAGCGGCAACCGCCGCCGGGCTCATCCTTTCCATCCGTTCGGGCGCCGACAGCGCCCGGCTTGACCCCAGGGCGCACAGGCATTTTGGCCATTTCCCGATCCGCAGCGCGACCCCAGAAAGCGGCGCCACCGCGTTACCGCGTGATTGCC
>JAYTDE010000979.1:0-1948 GCA_043736195.1 Burkholderiales bacterium
GGTACCGGTTCCCCGGCGAAGCCGGCATCAAACCAGCTGCCGGCATCGAGCCGCCCAAGCTCGGCGGCACTTGAATCCGGCAGCGCGCCATGGCCATCGGTGGTGCGCTCCAGCATATCGTCATGCATCAGCACCGGTACGTCGTGGCGCGCCAGCATCACATCGAACTCGACGGCGAAAAACCCGCACTGACGCGCGTAACGCAACCCCGCCAGGGTGTTCTCCGGCGCCAGGGTGCCGCCACCGCGATGCGCTATGACTCGTGAAGGATAGGTATAGGGCATCAGCGCCACCTCATTTTTCGGTTTCGACCAGTCCCTTGACGAACCACTTCTGCATCAGAAGCACCACCAGCGCCGGCGGCAGCATGGCTAAGATCGCGGTGGTCATCACCAGATTCCATTCGGTGGCGGCGTCACCCCCCGAGATCATGCGCTTGATGCCGATCACCGCGGTGTAGTAGTCCTCGCGGGTGGTGACCATCAGCGGCCACAGGTACTGGTTCCAACCGTAGATGAAGAGGATCACGAACAAAGCCGCGATCTGGGTGCGTGCCAGCGGCAGCAGGATGCTCCAGAAAAAGCGCATTGGCCCCGCACCATCGATGCGCGCCGCTTCGGCCAGTTCCTCGGGCACCGACAGGAAGAATTGGCGAAACAGGAACGTCGCGGTGGCCGACGCCATCAACGGAATGGTGAGGCCGGCATAGCTGTCCAAAAGCCCCAGGCTTGCCACCACCTGGAAGGTCGGCAGGATGCGCACCTCCACCGGCAGCATCAGGGTCAGGAAGATCAGCCAGAAACAAAAGGCACGTCCGGGAAAGCGGAAATACACCACCGCGAACGCCGACAGCACCGAGATGGCGATTTTGCCGCAGGCGATCACCAGGGCCGACACCGCGCTGTTGAACAGCAGCGTCTTGAGCGGCGTCGATCCCTGAGTGAGCACCTGCTGGTAGTTGACGCCCAGTTGATCGCCGGGAAAGAGGCTCATCGGCGCATCGAGCACCTGTTGCGGCGTCAGCGACGAGGCGACAAAGGCCAGCCATACCGGCAGCGCGACCATGCCCACCCCCAAGACCAGCACCAGGTGAGTCAGGAAATCGGCCACTGGGCGACGCTCGACCATCAGTAATTCACCCGCTTTTCCAGGTAGCGGAACTGCGCAACCGTGAGCGCGATCACGATCGCCATCAGGATCACCGATTGCGCCGCGGCACCGCCGAAATCCTGGCCCTTGAAGCCATCGTGAAACACCTTGTACACCAGCACTTCGGTGGCCTTCGACGGCCCGCCCTGGGTGGCCGCGTCGATCACCCCGAAGGTATCGAAAAAGGCATAGATGACATTGACCACCAGCAGGAAAAACGCGGTCGGCGACAACAGCGGGAAGACGATCTTCCAGAAACGCGTGGCCGGGCCGGCACCGTCGATGGCGGCGGCTTCAAGCAGGGATTTGGGAATCGCCTGCAGCCCGGCTAAGAAAAAAACGAAGTTGTAGCTCACCTGCTTCCAGGCTGCCGCCAGCACCACCAGCACCATCGCCTGCGCGCCATTGAGCAGCGGATTCCAGTCCACGCCCATCTTCTTCAAAGCGAAGCTCAGGGTGCCCACCGAGGGGTCGAAGAGGAATAGCCACAGCACGCCGGCCACCACCGGCGCCACCGCGTAGGGCCAGATGATGAGCGTCTTGTAGGCCGCCGCACCGCGCACCACCCGATTGGCCAGCACCGCCAGCAGCAGCGCGCTGCCCAGGGACAAGGCGGCGACGCACACCGCGAATAGCGCCGTGGTGGCGAATGCTTGTGCATAGTGCGGATCGGCGAGCAAGGCGCGAAAGTTGTCCAGGCCGACGAATTCGACATGGGTGCCGAACGCATCTTCGACAAACACCGATTGATACAGCGCCTGCGCCGTCGGCCAGATGAAAAACACCAGCGTCACCGCCA